>NZ_JBQFWR010000060.1:0-506 GCF_056540425.1 Ruegeria sp. AN6 | reverse complement strand
GAGGTTTTCGTGAAGGTGAATGGCAAGAGACACTACCTCTGGCGGGCCGTCGATCATGAGGGCGAAGTGCTGGAAGCAATCGTTACCAAACGTCGAAACAAGCAGGCGGCATTGAAATTCCTCAGGAAATTGATGAAGCGCCACGGTAATGCGGAAAACGTCGTCACGGATCACTTCGCCTCATACAGAGCCGCGCTCAGAGAGCTGGGCGCCAATGAAAAACAACAGACGGGCAGGTGGCTCAATAACCGGGTTGAGAACTCGCACCTGCCGTTTCGACGACGCGAACGTGCGATGCAACGTTTCAGGCCTATGCGAAGTTTGCAGAAATTTGCGTCCGTCCATTCCTCCGTCTACAACCACTTCAACCAGGAAAGATCGCTAGCCAGCCAAGACACCTTCAAGCTGACACGCGCCGCCGCTCTTAGCGAGTGGCGTCAACTTTGTTCCGGATAGGTTCGCGGTTTCCGCGGCTAACTGAGACTGGTTCGAATTCGTCTGACAGC
>NZ_JBQFWR010000059.1:0-509 GCF_056540425.1 Ruegeria sp. AN6 | reverse complement strand
GGAAAAGACGGCCTATGTCGGTCTGGGCGGTAGCCTGACCTATACGGATGCAGATCGGCTATCGCGCGATTTTGCTGCGTATCTGCAATCGAAACTGGGCGTCAAAAAGGGTGACCGCATCGCGCTTATGGTCCCGAATATCCTGGCCTTCCCGATTGCCATGCTGGGTATCATTCGCGCCGGAGGCGTTCAGGTGAACGTCAACCCGATGTACACGCCGCACGAATTAGAGCATCAGTTGAACGACGCAGGCGCCGAGATCATCGTGATCTTCGGTGGTTCGACTCCGACACTGGCAGAGGTTGTCGACAACACTCCGATCAAGACTGTGATTACGGTTGATCTGGGCGACATGACAGCGACGCCGATCCCAAGTCCGGCTGCGGACACGCGCCTGAGCGAAACGCTGAGCTTTGCCGAGCTAGTAGAAGAAGGTGAGGATCTGGAATTCAATCCGCCTGTCATCACTGGTGATGACCTGCTGTTCCTGCAATACACCGGTGGTACTA
>NZ_JBQFWR010000058.1:0-510 GCF_056540425.1 Ruegeria sp. AN6 | reverse complement strand
ACGATTAGGGGGCGAAGAAGGCTTGCAGCTGCCACATCGGCATAAGAAACGAAGGCGGCTCTATCACAAGGGCAGCTCTGTCATCCGGCTCAGGCCCACGCATCCCAACCATGTCTGGGCGATTGATTTTGTCCATGACAAGCTGAGCAGTGGGCGGAGCTACAAGATGCTGACTGTGCTTGATGAGTACACCCGTGAGGCGCTCTGCGTGGCAGTGCGACCCAGAATGAATGCAGCTGACGTTCTGGACGTTCTGCACCGGCTGCTGATGAAACACGGTAAGCCCGAGTTTATTCGTTCAGACAACGGCCCGGAGTTCATCGCTGCACCGCTTCAGGAGTGGCTCCGACGGGTCGGTATCCAACCGATCCAGATCTACCCAGGGTCACCGTGGGAAAATGGCTACAACGAACGCTTCAACGGAACACTCCGTCGCGAAGTCCTCAACGCCGAATGGTTCCACACAACCAAACAAGCTCAGGTCGCCCTCAATGTCTGGCTCAGACAATA
>NZ_JBQFWR010000057.1:0-511 GCF_056540425.1 Ruegeria sp. AN6 | reverse complement strand
GCCTGAATGAAACCGGACGTCCGACCGCCGTCTCACCGACCCCCGATCATGGGCTGGGGGCTGCGATCAATGACCGTCTACGCCGCGCCGCCGCGCCGCGCGACAGTTAGCTAGGCACGGCCTGCGCTGGCCGATAGGGTCAGCGGGTCGACACCCAGCGTAGCCAGGGCCTTTTCCCATTTGTCGTCATCGGGCACATCGAACACCAACTCCGAGGATGCATCCGCCGTCAGCCAGCCATTCATCGCGATCTCATCCTCCAGTTGGCCGGGGCCCCAGCCGGAATAGCCCAGCGTCAGCATCGCGTTCAGCGGGCCACGCCCAGCGGCCATATCCTCCAGCACATCCAGCGTGGCCGTCATGCTGAAGTCATCCGAAATCTGCATCGAATGCAGGTTCGCATCGTAGTCGGAGCTATGCAGAACAAAGCCACGCGACATCTCGACCGGGCCTCCAAAATGCACCAGACGCTCGCCTATGATAGGAATGCGACACGGGATGTTGAGCTGCC
>NZ_JBQFWR010000056.1:0-513 GCF_056540425.1 Ruegeria sp. AN6 | reverse complement strand
GGCGGGCAAAACGTCCAGCAAACCACCCTCGACGAAATCTGCCGTTGGGATCAGCACCTGCGTCAGGTAGTGCAGCGGTGACAGCAGCTCGAGCCCTTCGCGGTTCAAGGTGCCGGCGATCAGGGCAACTTCGCGTCGCCGCAGGCTGTCATCGGTCAGTGTCAAAGCGCCGGCCGAACGTTGGCCCTGGATTTCGAACCGCGTGATGCGGGCGCGCAACTCGGACGGTAAGGAAAGATCGACCTGGGCCTGTGTTTCACCGCTGTCGAACTTCATTTCCACCGACTGCAGAACACGCATCGCACCGGCTGGATCGCGGCCCTGCGCCAGAACAGAGATTTCCTCAGCCGGTCCGGCCTCAGACCGTTGCGCGGTCAGTTGTATAAGTCCGTCCTGATAAGACGCCGGCAGGATCGCAAATACAGGCGAGGCAGACTGATACACCGTCACTTCGCCCCGTCGCTGCAACTCTGCAAGGATCGCGTCATACCCGTCATAGTCCAATCGGTCGCT
>NZ_JBQFWR010000055.1:0-520 GCF_056540425.1 Ruegeria sp. AN6 | reverse complement strand
AGGTAGCGCCTTGCCCAGCTCTTTTTCAGCGCGCTGCGTCAGACGTTCCAGGTCGGCCAAATCAAGGCGTTCCAGCACCAACACTTGCGCGCGGCTCAACACAGCGGCGTTCAACTCGAACGAGGGGTTCTCGGTTGTCGCCCCCACCAGCAGGATCGTACCGTCCTCCATATGAGGCAGGAAGCCATCCTGCTGGGCCTTGTTGAAACGATGAATCTCATCCACGAACAGCAGCGTACCCTGCCCGTTCTGATGGCGGATTTTCGCGGCCTCGAACACCTTTCGCAGATCGGGAACGCCGGTAAAAATCGCACTGATCTGAACGAAATGCAGATCGGTTTCCTGCGCCAAAAGCCGCGCGATGGTGGTCTTGCCCACGCCCGGCGGCCCCCAGAACACCAGACTGGACAAGCTGCCCGAGGCCAGCATCACCCCCAAAGGCGCATCAGGGCCCAACACCTGTTCCTGCCCAATCACCTCGGCCAGTGTCTGCGGGCGCAGCCGGTCAGCCAAAGGGCGA
>NZ_JBQFWR010000054.1:0-529 GCF_056540425.1 Ruegeria sp. AN6 | reverse complement strand
AGTCATTGTTCAGCGTGTTGATGATCGTGATCTGATCGGTGGTCCCCGCAAAGGTCAAAATGGCAGTGTTGCTGT
This sequence comes from Ruegeria sp. AN6, assembly GCF_056540425.1. Taxonomy (NCBI): domain Bacteria; kingdom Pseudomonadati; phylum Pseudomonadota; class Alphaproteobacteria; order Rhodobacterales; family Roseobacteraceae; genus Ruegeria; species Ruegeria sp. AN6. The sequence goes on along the minus strand of NZ_JBQFWR010000054.1, from coordinate 454 downwards.
TTGCCGCAGGTTTTGAGACCGATATCTCGTCCGGTGTGTACCCATGGAGAACCAGCTTATCCGTGTCGCGAAATCCGTTGTCTTCAATCGAGTCCTGACCATCGCCACGCGTGAACACATAGGTATCCGACCCCTTATTTCCATGCAGAGTGTCGTTGCCCAGACCACCGGTGATCACGTCGTTGCCATTGTGAGCAGTGATCACATCATCGCCCGCTTGCCCGTTGATCACATCGTCAGTGCCGTAAGCGTAGATGATGTCATCACCGGATGTCGCATCCGCTGCCAGCAGAGCGTCGCGCAAGTCCTGCATGGTCCAGATCGTACCGTCGTCGAACACAATCTGCTCAATGCCGTCGGACGAGTCATTGTTCAGCGTGTTGATGATCGTGATCTGATCGGTGGTCCCCGCAAAGGTCAAAATGGCAGTGTTGCTGTTTGCCGCAGGTTTTGA
>NZ_JBQFWR010000053.1:0-553 GCF_056540425.1 Ruegeria sp. AN6 | reverse complement strand
TGGTTTCTTGTCTGTTTCTATTCTGGACGTCTCTGGGAACGTGTATCATTTGCTTCCCAACGTTACACGACAAACGAACAGTATTGCTGAGCTGCGTGACGGGGAAACCGGGCCGATTTCAGTGCGTGCCGCTTATTCTCTTGATGAAACACCTACAGATGGCGGCCTTCAGTTTAGCGTCGATGACAGCACCTTGGGCAAAAGCAAGGTGATCGTGCTGCACACTGACAATCAACTGTTCGACACACTACGCCCAACCACGGAATCCGCTGCAGGATATGCCGAGGCGCTGCGCGAACAGGATCGCAATGTGGAAACGCAGATTTTGTCGCTGGACAGCCGTATCCTGACCACCCTCGCGCAGTAGCGCGGGGCTTAAGGAATATCGACCACAATCACCGAGATATTGTCGGCCCCGCCCCCGTCCAGCGCGATCTGGATCAACTGATCGGCGACGGTTTCAATCGGCATCTCGGACAGAGCCTTTTCCAGCATCGGGAAGGTCGCGTATTTGCTTAGACCGTCCGAGCAGATCAGGAACCGGTCGCCCGGC
>NZ_JBQFWR010000052.1:0-554 GCF_056540425.1 Ruegeria sp. AN6 | reverse complement strand
TCGTGATCGTCAAATTTCGCGGATTTGTTCATATTCTCTCTCCTCATCCTTGCAACCATGGCAACTTGTCTAGATCGACGTTCCCGCCTGTTATGATCACGCCCACACGTTTGCCGCGGAACACGTCTTGGTTCTTCAAGATGACCGCCAATGGCACCGCCGAAGATGGTTCCATCACCACCCGAAGGTGCTTCCACGTCAATTTCATAGCGGCGATGATCTCGTCATCAGAGGCTGTGAAAATGTCCGTCACATGGTTCGAGACAAAGTGCCATGTGTTCTCTTTCAAGGGCACCAGCAAGCCGTCAGCGACGGTCTTGGGTGCGTCGTCGGCAATTATGTACCCAGCCTTGAAGGACCGAAACGCATCATCTGCCTGCTCGGGTTCGGCCGCGTAAATCTCTGTACCGGATGCAAGGTTCGAGACGGTCAAGCAGGTGCCTGAAACCATGCCGCCGCCGCCAATCGGGGCGATAACGGCGTCAACGCCGCCGGTTTGATCCAGCAACTCAGCCGAGCAAGTGGCTTGCCCTGCGATCACACGCGGATCGTTG
>NZ_JBQFWR010000051.1:0-570 GCF_056540425.1 Ruegeria sp. AN6 | reverse complement strand
GGCAGCGCAGAGCTTTATCTCGGGTGCGATCTCGAAGACGATCAACATGCCGAACGACGCGACCATCGAAGACTGCCAGAAGGCATATGAGTTGTCGTGGTCGCTGGGTGTGAAAGCCAACGCGCTCTACCGTGACGGCTCGAAACTGTCTCAGCCTCTGGCCGCTGCGCTGGTCGAGGATGACGATGAAGCGGCGGAAGTTCTGGAAAGCGGTACGCCCGCCGAAAAGGCCGCCGTGCTGGCCGAGAAGGTCATCGAGAAGGTCGTCGTCAAGGAAATCGTCCGCTCGCACCGCGAGAAGATGCCGGAGCGCCGGAAAGGCTACACTCAGAAAGCCATTGTGGGCGGCCACAAGGTCTATCTGCGGACGGGTGAGTATTCGGACGGCTCGCTGGGCGAGATTTTCATCGACATGCACAAGGAAGGCGCTGGCTTCCGGGCGATGATGAACAACTTTGCCATCGCGGTGTCGGTCGGCCTGCAATACGGCGTGCCGCTGGAAGAGTTCGTGGACGACTTTAGCTTCACCAAGTTCGAACCGGCGGGGATGGTGCAGGGCAACGACTCGAT
>NZ_JBQFWR010000050.1:0-610 GCF_056540425.1 Ruegeria sp. AN6 | reverse complement strand
AACATCCGGTCGGACGGCCTGCACCGAGGCGATAAGGTCAGTGCCCATAAGCTCTGGCATCATCAAATCCGACACAATCACATCATAGCTGTCGGGCGCCGCCCGAAAGGCGTCCAACGCGCGCATTGGTTGGGAATAGGCCTCGACCCGGTAGCCATATCGCGTCAGCAACCGGCGCGTGACATATAGAATGTTCTCATCGTCATCGACCAGCAGGATGTGTTCGTCCCCGGTGACGGCGCGGGCCTCTTGCTGCTGTTGCGCGCTCAGAATTGGCATCATGGGATAGAACAGGCTGAACCGGGTCCCCTTGCCCGGCGTCGAGGACAGTTCGACCCGCCCGCGGCATTCCTCGACGCTGTTGCGGACGATCGCCATACCCAGACCGGTGCCTTTCCCAACCGGTTTGGTAGAAAAGAAGGGTTCGAATATCTTCTCTTGCACCTCGGGCGACATCCCCGGCCCGTCATCGGTCACATCCAGTCGGATCACCCCAATCGCATCGTCCGGCAGATCGTCCAGCGCAGTGTCTTCGGCCTGACTGATGCGCAAAACAACGTCGCCGGGGTGATCGCCGATGGCTTCGAACGCATTGTGGCACAGATTCAGC
>NZ_JBQFWR010000049.1:0-612 GCF_056540425.1 Ruegeria sp. AN6 | reverse complement strand
CCATCAGGATCGACAGCGCCATGGTGAAAATCGCCAGATAGATGCCGTGCAGTCGCAGAGCAGGGATGGCCACCGTCACACCTGCGATGCCGGTCAGGATACCGGCCAGCGGAAAGGCGATCAGGAAGGGCACGCCGGCCTCAAGCAGAATGACATTTGCATAGCAGCCAAAGGCCAGAAACGCCGCGTGGCCCAGGCTGACTTGCCCTGTGTGCCCGGTCAGAACCATCAGGCCCAGACCGGCGATGGCCCAGATCAGGACGTTGGTCAGTTCACCCAAATAGAAATCGTCCAGCAACCATGGGGCTGCGGCCACTACGCCTAGAAGGATCAGGTAAAGGGTCAATTGATAGCCGTCTTTCCACGGCCGGATATCCTGCATGTAGTTGGTTTTGAATACAATCCGCATCTGCCTAGACCTTTTTCACCCGAACTTGGCTGAACAGCCCGTTGGGCCGGAAGATCAGCACTGCCAGCAACAGTGCATAAGGGGCAATCTGGCTGTACCCTGCTGCGATATAGCGGCTGGCAAAGGGCTCAATAACGCCGACGATCAACCCTCCGGCCAGTGCGCCAGGCAGGCTACCGAAGCCGCCGATCACAGCGGCGGCG
>NZ_JBQFWR010000048.1:0-664 GCF_056540425.1 Ruegeria sp. AN6 | reverse complement strand
ATTTCCTACATCGCCAATGCGCGCAAACTGCTGGGCATGACCGATCGGATCTATCCGCAGTTCGCAACCCATAACGCCCATACGGTCAGCGCGATCCTGCATATGGCCGAGGGACAGCCGTTCGAATTCCAGCGCCTGCACGGCATGGGCGAGACGCTGCACGGGCTGGTCAAGGACCAGAACGCCACCCGCTGCCGCATCTATGCGCCGGTGGGTGCCCATCGTGACCTGCTGGCCTATCTGGTGCGGCGGTTGTTGGAAAATGGCGCGAATTCCTCCTTCGTGAACCAGATCGTCGATGAGACGGTCCCGCCCGAAGAGGTCGCCGCCGATCCCTTTGTCACGATCATCGACGCCGCCCGCCCCTTGCCCACCGGCCCCGACCTGTTCCAGCCCGAGCGCCCGAATTCGCGCGGGTTCGACCTGCAGCACACGCCCACGCTGGATCGGATCGACGCCGCGCGCGATGCCTTTCGTGCACATCACTGGTACGCGCAGCCCCTGCTGTCAGACGATGCGCGCCCCAAAGGCGATCAGCCCGTCACCAACCCCGCCCAGCCACAAGACCGCCCCGGAGCGGTCGCCCCGGCCAGTACCGCAGATGTGGAACTGGCGCTGGCCTCTTCCGCACCGTGGCAAGCCCCATCCGCCCAGCGCGCGCAGG
>NZ_JBQFWR010000047.1:0-717 GCF_056540425.1 Ruegeria sp. AN6 | reverse complement strand
TGCCTGAGGCGACCTCTTTCACACGTCAATTCGGTGTGGGCCCCAGCAACACCTGGGCATTCGAGAACCGCATCATCGGCCCATCGGATGCTGATCCTGAGACTCTGCGCGAAATTGGTGACAGAGCAGTTGCGATACTGGATCAGCATCAATGGACGAAAGTGGCGCGCACCGATTGGCGCAACCGTGTCCTGAAAACTGTCCCAAACTATGACCAGGACCGAGCACGGTGGACCGGTATCACCTATGAAGATCTTGGAAACACAACAAAACGTGCATTTGACGGGCGTTCGGTCGGCCTCTACCGCGAAGGTGACGAGTTGCTGCCAATCATCGTTCGGCCTGGCGCAGAAGATGTGGCAGCCGTCGACAACTTTGAACTGCTGCAACTTCAGTCTCCGTTTTCTGTTGAGCCTGTCCCATTGGCACAGGTTGTACGCGGCGTGAATATTCAGCCCGAAGATCCAGCGATCAATCGTCGCGACCGGCGCCGTGTTCTGACTGTGCAAGCCAATCCAATCGATAGCGTAACTCTGCCAAGTTATCGCGCCGCAGTTCTTGCCGATTTTGAAGCTTTGGAGGCTGAATTGCCGCCGGGCTACAGTATGGAATGGGGTGGAGAATACGAGGACACAGTGTCTGCGCAAGCTTCTTTGATTCCGGGTCTGATCCCCGCGTTTTCGATCATGGCACTGATTGTTGTCGGGCTCTTTAACT
>NZ_JBQFWR010000046.1:0-775 GCF_056540425.1 Ruegeria sp. AN6 | reverse complement strand
GGGCACAGTTACTGTCGATGCCCAGCTCGAACAATTCCCGCGCGATCAGGCGATAGCGCAGATACATCGCGCGTTCGGCGTGATCCCCGGCGCGTTCAGCGTTATCCAGCGGCGGCAGCCACTCGCGCGCAATGGGCGCGCGCAGGCGTTGCACGCGCCCGCCTTCCTGATCAATGGTAATTGGGCAATTGCGACCCACCGCCTCGCGGAACTCATCACATAGGGCGCGGACTTGATCCTCGGTCTCGATATTGCGGGCAAACAGAATGAACCCAAACGGGTTCGTTTCTCGAAACAGTTTCTTTTCCTGAGGCGTCAGGCGCAGCCCCTCGGCATCGGTAATCGCGGCGCAGAATGTCACCGAGCGGCCACCGGGATACAGTCAGCGCCTTGCCCTTGCAGCGCGGCACAGAAATGGCGTGAATCGCTCAGGTCATCAAAGCCCAGAACCCGCAGGCGATAAAACGTCCGGCCACCGCTTGAGGTTTTCTGGATAACACGCTGTTTTCCATCCATATACTCACCGAAACGCCCATTCAGACGATTCCATTCAGCCCGCGCGACATCAGGGCTTTCATACGCGCCCAATTGGGCCATGCGTGTACCTTTGGACAGCGCGTTCGGATCGACATCCAGCCCCACGGCCGCTTTGACAGCCGCGTTGATAGCATCTTCGGTTTTGCTGGATGCAGTAATGCCACTGGCAGTCGTTCGTGCGGGCCGCGTGTTCGGACGCAATGAGCGCCGGACGCCAGGCAGGGCTGCAACCGCAGGG
>NZ_JBQFWR010000045.1:0-828 GCF_056540425.1 Ruegeria sp. AN6 | reverse complement strand
GGATGTGTCGCAAACTCTGGGGTCTAGTTGACGCGCATGCGTGATCTGAGGTTTGTACTCGTCGAAAAATTTTCAAACAGGTTATTTGAGCATGATCTCGTTGAAGGGCTGTCATTTCCCCAAGGATGCAGTTTTGTACGCTGTGTACTTCTATCTGCGATACACGGTGTCCTATCGTGACTTGGAAGAGATCATGGCTGAACGCGGTGTGCGAGTTGACCATGCCACATTGAATAGGTGGGTTGTGAAATACTCGCCGATCGTCGCAGCTCGTGCGCAATCAAAGAAACGCCCAACGTTGAGCTCCTGGCGTATGGACGAGACCTATATTCGTGTTCGCGGCAAATGGATGTACCTCTATCGGGCCGTCGACAAGGCAGGAAATACCCTTGATTTCATGCTGTCTGAGCGCAGGAACCGTCCAGCAGCAGCCAGGTTCTTTGCCAAAGCGCTGTCTTCAAATGGAATCCCGAGCAAGATCGTCATCGACAAAAGTGGAGCCAACGCAGCGGGCATTCGAGAGGTGAACAAAATCCTTAATCGGTTTGGTTGCACCGCCAAAATTCAAACAGTCAGGTCAAAGTATTTGAATAACCTGATCGAGCAGGATCATCGGTTCATCAAGCGTCGCATCCGGCACATGTGCGGGTTCAAATCGTTCAGATCCGCATCGGCTACTCTGGACGGCATTGAGGTCGCCAACATGATCCGAAAGCAGCAATTCCCCTGCACTACGACATCTGGCTTTCGGCTATTTGCAGAGATCGCAGGATGAGTGCGTCCAGTAAGTCGCTAACTCTGACCGTCCCAAAAGTTTGCGACACATCC
>NZ_JBQFWR010000044.1:0-854 GCF_056540425.1 Ruegeria sp. AN6 | reverse complement strand
TAGGCTCCAGACTCATTGATTTACAGCCAGAACAGCACGGTAGCTGCTAGAGCGATAGCCGAGAGGAATACCTTTGGGCATCTGTCATATCGGGTGGCGACGCGCCGCCAGTCCTTCAGGCGTCCGAACATGATCTCGATGCGGTTGCGTCGTTTGTAGCGGCGCTTGTCGTATCGGACAGGCTTGTCACGTGACTTTCGACCTGGGATACAGGGATTTATTCCCCTGTCATTAAGGGCTTCACGGAACCAGTCTGCGTCATAACCTCGATCTCCCAGCAGCCAGTCAGCCGATGGCAGACTGTTCACCAGAGCCTTGGCGCCCGTGTAATCGCTGACCTGGCCCGCAGATATGAAGAAGCGGATGGGGCGTCCGAGGCTGTCAGTAACAGCGTGCAGTTTCGTATTCATGCCACCCTTGGTGCGCCCGATCAGCCTGCCGCGCCCCCCTTTTTCAACCGCAGGCTGGAGGCCGTGCGGTGCGCTTTGAGATATGTTGCGTCAATCATGATTGTCTTTTGATCCGTGCCTTCAGCAGCCAGCCCGTTCATGATCCGAGCGAACACACCCATATCGCTCCACCGCTTCCAACGGTTGTACAGTGTCTTTGGTGGTCCATATTCACGCGGCGCATCGGACCAACGTAACCCATTGCGGTTGATGAAAATAATCCCGCTCAGTACACGACGATCATCAACTCTCGGTTTGCCATGGCTCTTTGGAAAGTAAGGCTGAAGCCGCGCCATCTGCTCGTCGGTCAGCCAGAATAGATTACTCATGTTATACCCCTGAAACTCAGGGGCTTGAATCATGCAGCCGAGATGACGGCAACCAAATTAATGGGTCCAGAACCTA
>NZ_JBQFWR010000043.1:0-935 GCF_056540425.1 Ruegeria sp. AN6 | reverse complement strand
GGAGAGTTTGGGATAGCAGTATATCGAGGGCCTGATTTCGAAAAGTCGGTAAATTTCAAGTCGCTTCCGAAAGAGATCAGATCCCCGAATGCGGTTTTGAAACGTTTAGACCTTGTGAAATGACTAGAGGTTGAGTTTCAGTTCAACTTTTTCAGGGACCAGATCGTTTATCATCTCTTCGATCCGAGCTTCCGAAAGTCCGCCCGAGGTAATGAAAAGCAATGAAACGCGAGATTTGCCGGGAACGTGGTGTCTTCTGACCAGCTTCCAGCCAGCGTCTGCGGCCATGGCTTCAATGGCTCCGCTGACTTTCAATGATTGCTCTTCGTCTGAAGCCTTGAGCGAAATTTCCACGCCCTTGTTTCGCCCACCGAGCCAAATGAAACACCAACACACAACCGCCACCAATGTGGCCATCAAGGGCAAGCCCAGCCCTACCGCCAGCCCAAGCACGGTCACTATAATCATTTCCACCGTGTCGACCGGGTCATCCATATTTGATCGGAACCTCAACAGGGCTCCTATTCCAAAGATCACGAACCCGATCATTGATCCGTGCTGTACAACCAGAAACCCAACCGCCATGCCGACAAGCGCGTAAAGGAAGAACAGTCGCGGCATGACGATATCGCGGACACTCCTGCGGGCTCTCCGCCTCACAGGGTGATAAACGATCAGTCCAGTCAAAATGACAGTGACGATGACGTCGAGAGTAAAAAAATACAGTTCCTGTTTACCACGAAACTGCGTCCAACGTCGTTCGATAAGGATTTCCGACTCCGAGGTACCGGCCAACATGGTCGCGGGGTCGATTTGTGACAACGCAGCACTTGGCAACAGCACCATCAATAACCCTGCCATAAGTGGGAAAGTCTTGTTCAACTTAACTTCCTTCCTGCTTACTCTAGCAGATTGCGTTCCGCCAAAGGCACATC
>NZ_JBQFWR010000042.1:0-1078 GCF_056540425.1 Ruegeria sp. AN6 | reverse complement strand
TGATAAGTATCCCTTATCATGATTGATTGAAATTTGCCGCGAAGCGGTGCAGAATGTACCCCATGAAGCCCCCTGCGCCCTATCTCCCAGCTGCCTCCCCTGCCCTGTCTCGGGCGGATCAGGACGCCCTGACCGATCTTTATGTCCGCGGCACGCCCGCCAATACGTTGCGGGCTTATGAGCGCGACCTGCTCTATGTGACCGCGTGGAAAACAGCGCGTTTCGGGTCAGCGCTGGATTGGCCGGAAAGTGAGCCCATCGCGCTGGCGTTCATTCTCGATCACGCCCGCGATCTGAACGACGCACCAGAAACGGATGTAGCGCGCGAAAGCGCAGAAGCGATGATCGCGCAAGGGCTGCGCAAGTCCCTCTCCTGCCCGGCCCCGTCGACGCTCGATCGGCGCATCGCCTCCTTGCTGGCCTTTCACCGAATGAAGAACCTGACTTCGCCCTTCGACGCGCCCCAGGTCAAGCAAGCCCGTGCCAAGGCCCGCCGCGCCGCTGCCCGGCCCCCTGCCCCGAAGTCTCAGCATCCGATCACACGGGACATTCTCGAGCAGCTGCTGGCCACCTGTCGTGGCAGCCGTCGCGATTGCCGGGATCGGGCTTTGCTGATGTTGGGCTGGGCCTCGGGTGGCCGCCGCCGCTCCGAGATCACCGGGTTGATGCGCGAGGATGTCAGCCTGAAGGAGTTCGATAAGGAAGGTCTGGTCTGGCTTTCGCTGCTGGAGACCAAGACCACCGCCAAGGGTGAGACCCCGCGCTTGGTACTGAAGACCCGCGCAGCTCAGGCGCTGGTGCATTGGATCGAGGTGGGACAGATCAGCGATGGCCCCCTCTTCCGCCCCGTCTCCAAGGCCGACCGGGTACTGAAACGCCGTCTGTCTCCAGATGCGATCTATCAGATCGTCAAATATCGCCTGAAACGTGCCGGGCTACCTGAGGGCTTCGCCTCACCCCATGGGCTGCGCTCGGGGTTTCTGACCCAGGCCGCACTGGACGGTGCGCCCATCCAGGCCGCCATGCGCCTGTCACTGCACCGCTCCCTGGCCCAGGCGCAGAAATACTACGATGACGT
>NZ_JBQFWR010000041.1:0-1419 GCF_056540425.1 Ruegeria sp. AN6 | reverse complement strand
TCGGACCTGTCTTCACCAAGAAGGGCGACGACAAATCCGGCCGGTGGCTCAGAGTTTCCGAAGTAGCTGTAAGCTGTCATGGCTCTGATCGACGCGCCGTTAACCGTTACTCGCGCGTCCCACTCTCCCTCCGAATTGTCCAAAATTACGGGTTCGATCACGCGTTTTTTCGCTCCACCACCACAATAGACGATGCCTTCGGGTGCTTCGTAGGAGGTCCCCTGGCTAGCATCCGAGTTGCACGCGGAACGAAGGGACCGAATTGCCACGCCGGAACCTTGTAAGTCAAAGATTCCGTAGCTGACATCTTGATCAATCATAGACAGATTAACGGATGCATTGGCCGCAAGCTGGTCCAGTACAAAACCATAGTCCTGCTGACTATTGAAACTGACCTCGACGGGATAGTTGTCGACGATCTGCAAGGCAGCGTTTTCTGCGCCAACCTGAAATGCTCCTACTTCGGTGGTGCCGTTCTTCAAAAATCGAATGGAAAGCCCCTGCTTCTCCACAATGTCCTGGCTGTCCTCATATCCAGCCGGTGCAAAGCGGATACGGTTACACTGTAGTTCCAGCGTCATGTTTCCAGATTGAATAAATGCATTGGGATTGGGCCCGGAACTAAACGACCACTCCGCTGATGCTGTAGTCGCCATAACCACCATCAGCGTCCCAGTGGAAATCGTTTTGAAACTCATTTTCTCTCTCCATAGTGTTACGGTTCGCACTGCTATTCAGCAGAGAGTCCGGCCAATTGCCCGGGCAGCCAGGTCAGGAAACAGGTTCGCCGTATTCGTTTGCGCCTTCTTGGGAAGGGCGCGTCAACCACCAGATCATCAGAATGGACAGAACCAATTGAAGAATTGAGACAACAACAATACCGGACACGCCCAGGACTGCCGCAGGTCCTCGCAATGCGTCAGGGTTCTCGGTCCCTTGCTCCAATACCGAGAAGAACGCCACCCCACCCAGCATAACAAAGAGCGTTGTAATGCTGAGCGCCATCGGCAGCAGCAAATACCAGCCAGGTCGTCCTGTATCATGCAGTCTCCGCCAACCGGCGGCCAGCATAGGTATGAGAACGGCCAGTTGGAAAACAGAGGACAAGACGCGAGATCCTTGCCCAGTTTCTGGGTTGGTCCCGAATATGATCGTATCCAGCACAGCTAAAGCAGCACTCACGAGAACCACAAACAAGAAGAACCACCAGTATTCTGAGCGTATAGCCCGACCGGAGAACTGGAAGTATTTCGAGAAACACGTCTTAACGGCTTCAACAATTCCCATTTTTCACTCCTTTTTATCTTTCTGTGCGCCGAAAAACGCTTCGCCACCTAGAAGAACAAACTCGCCTGTATGGATGCTCCCACTTACCTTTTTGTTTGAATGCAGAGGCCTATCGTACGAGAGCGTAAAGAA
>NZ_JBQFWR010000040.1:0-1354 GCF_056540425.1 Ruegeria sp. AN6 | reverse complement strand
GGTTTGTCGGCAAGGCCCGCGGCATGGCGCGTGAATTCACCAGCGCCATGAATGAGGCTGCGGAGCTGTACCGAGACATGGGCTGCGGTTGGCACGGTTTGGGCCGAGGTCACCGCGCGCAGCGGGTCCGAGCGGTCTGTCGCCGGCATCCCGGTCTCGCGTGTTGGCTATCGCATCGTGGTGCGCGGCGCACCCGAGGGGGCGTCCATGCGCCCAAGCCCGGATCAGCGGTTCTCTGAGGGCCCGCGCCGGTTTGTGATCCGCGCCGTGGCCGAGCGCGACCCGAGCGGCCAGTACCTGACCTGTTTCGCAGACGAAGAGGTGGCGGCATGAGTTACGGCGTTTCAGCTGCTTTGCAGGCGGCGGTGTTTCAACAGCTGTCGGGCGATGGGCAGGTCAGCACGCTGTCGGGCGGCGCGATCTATGACGCGGTTCCGGCGGGGGCGGTACCCCAGACCTATGTGACGCTGGGCCCGGAAGAGGTGCGCGATGCCTCGGACCGGTCGGGCGCGGGGGCAGTGCATCGGTTCACCGTGTCGGTGGTGTCCGAGGCCGCGGGCTTTGGCACGGCCAAGACGCTGGCTGGCGCAGTGTGCGACGCGCTGGAAGGCGCGGCACTAAGCTTGGATCGGGGACGCCTTGTGGGCCTGTGGTTCGAACGCGCCAGCGCCCGGCGCACGGGAACGGGCGGCGCGATCCGCCAGATCGACCTGAGATTCCGCGCCCGCGTGGAAGACGACTAAGCAATCAACGGAGAGAGCATATGGCTGCCCAGAACGGAAAAGACCTGTTGGTCAAAGTGGATATGAACGGCACCGGCCTGTTCGAGACCATCGCGGGCCTGCGCGCCACGCGGATCAGTTTCAATGCGGAAAGCGTGGATGTCACTAGCCTGGAAAGCCAGGGCGGGTGGCGCGAGCTGCTGTCGGGGGCGGGGGTCAAATCGGCCTCGATCTCGGGCTCGGGCGTGTTCAAGGACGCGGGCACCGATGAACGCGCGCGTCAGTTGTTCTTTGATGGTGAGACGCCGGATTTTCAGGTGATCATCCCTGATTTCGGCATCGTTGAAGGCGCGTTTCAGGTGACTGGAATCGAGTACGCGGGTTCGCACAACGGTGAGGCCACCTATGAGATGAGCCTGGCCAGCGCCGGTGCCCTGACCTTCACAGCGCTGTAAGCCGATGGCCAATCCGTGGACGGGTGAGGTGGCTTTGACCATCGATGGGCAGCCTCGGGCACTCAAGCTAACGCTGGGGGCTTTGGCGGAACTGGAACAGGAACTGGGCACCGGGACTTTGGTGGAATTGGTGCAGCGCTTCGAAGGCGGGGCCTATTCCAGCGCTGATGTGCTGGC
>NZ_JBQFWR010000039.1:0-1852 GCF_056540425.1 Ruegeria sp. AN6 | reverse complement strand
CCGCTCTTAGCGAGTGGCGTCAACTTTGTTCCGGATAGGTTCGCGGTTTCCGCGGCTAACTGAGACTGGTTCGAATTCGTCTGACAGCACCCTTCCACTACCAGATTGTCAAAGTGCAGACGTCCGTTGGTCAAGGCGACAATGTCCAGCTCCAGTTCCAGCAGGTTCAATTCTACAAGAGGTATTTCCGGCATTGTCTGGCTCGGGATGACTACCCTACCGACGTAAATGCGATTGATGCGTCTAAGCGCGAAGCTTACATCATCGTTTACTAGAAGTGGCCGACCAATTTGTTCCGAAAGAACTCTTTCCACAAGTTCGCGCCGCATGTCCGAGAACATCGGAGCAGCAAACAACAACCAAACAAACGCGACTGCTGCGAATGCGAGAAGTGCGACAAGCCCATTTATCCTAAATAGCCAAACCCTCATGCGCTCCCCTATCGCCGCTTTCGCCCTTCAGTCTCTGACAAGCAGATATTCGGCCCACCTAACTGAACGCCCCTTCTGAACCATATTCAGGTCGGTTGGGCCGTATCACTATTCGTCTCTGGTAGCCCCGCCAGTCGCTTTGATCCTTCCCATCAATACACGTTCCCTATTGGTCGAAGCCTCCTCAGAAGCCTGGATCGGTCCAAAAGTCTGAACGTCATCGACCTATTGGACGCGCGTTGCTGAAAAGTTAGTAAGCGCAAAATGTACAAGAAGGGCTTTTTTCATCGCCAGGTCCAGTGTCCGGGTTTTCAACTTGGGCCGGGGTTCACAAAATGATCGCCCCGGCCAGAGTCAGGACAAGCGAGGTAATTCTTGCCCTGAAACATCGTACTTTCATCTAGTTGAGAAGATCACCGACGACGCCGACGGCATCAACAACGGTAGACAGGTCATTCGTAACTTCGAGGACTTCACCATCGACCTGAATGTAGCGGTTTCCTTTGCCCGGCTCCTTCAGCTTCCATTTGGAAAGGTCCCCAATATCCTCGAACTCCAGATCAGATGGGAGCTTGGCACCGCGCGTGTAGCGTTTGATCTGACCAGGTGGGATAGTCTTTGGGCCTTTGCTGGGTTTGTCTTCAATCTGAATACTGACATCACCGTCCTTGCCCCCCTTGTTCGGCTTTTTACCCTTGTTGTCTTTGGCATGGGCATCGCTGCCTCCAAGGGTGAAAAACACAACTGATAAGGCTGCGAGAAATCCGTATACGATCTTCATAGACTTTTCCTTTGCTTCCTAACTTCATTCAACCGGAGTTGAAAATTCCGGCACGCGCTTCGGAGCTTCGATCATGTCCGCGCTCGTTATCAGTTCGATGAACGTGTAGTATTTCAGAACCCCTTGGCTCAGACGCGAAGAATACATGGCCTGCACTATCCGAAGAGCGAGCCAGTGCTGCGCAGCCAATAGAACTTACCTCGATCCTGTGACTACCTTTCCCAAAACTTGCTGCGGCGGGCTTGGTCGGCGGGACGTTATTTCGTTGACTATCGGGGCCGCCAACAACGTGTGAAGGCCGAATGACGACACTGGCGAAAGCTAGAGTAAACTCTGGAAAGATGGGGAGAACGTTAATTTTCAGCATCGCCTCCTCCCAATGCTTGATCATTGTAAGAGGACTTCCGACCGCCAGCACTCACTCCAGCAGTCGGAAGGGCCCGACAAATCGGGCGACAGCGACATCAACGGAGGTAAAATGAAAGTTGTGTCGAATTCGCATGTTTGAATCTATTTATTCAAAAATCAACGTTTTTTCCGCGCGTAAACTTCTTTACGCTCTCGTACGATAGGCCTCTGCATTCAAACAAAAAGGTAAGTGGGAGCATCCATACAGGCGAGTTTGTTCTTCTAGGTGGCG
>NZ_JBQFWR010000038.1:0-2647 GCF_056540425.1 Ruegeria sp. AN6 | reverse complement strand
GCTGTCAGGCCTTCGGGCTCTGGCAGGCCATTCGCCCGGCACGCGGCGGTCAGCGTATTCGCAAGCAGGCAGGCGATCGTCATCGGGCCTACGCCACCCGGTACCGGAGTGATTGCACCTGCGCGTTCGGCCGCGCTGGCATAGTCCACATCGCCAACCAGCTTGTTCTTGCCGTCACGTTCGATCCGGTTGATGCCCACGTCGATTACGGTCGCGCCTTCCTTGATCCAGTCACCCGGCACCATCTCGGGGCGGCCTACGGCGGCGACGACGATGTCCGCGCGGCGTACCACGTCGGGCAGGTCCTTGGTGCGGCTATGCGCGATGGTCACGGTGCAGCTGTCGCCCAGCAGCAGCTGCGCCATCGGCTTGCCCACAATATTCGAGCGGCCAATTACAACAGCATCCATGCCCGACAGAGAGCCATGGTGGTCGCGCAGCATCATCAGGCAGCCCAGCGGCGTACAGGGCACCATCGATTTCTGACCCGTACCCAGCAGGCCGACATTCGAGATATGGAACCCGTCTACATCTTTCGCCGGATCAATCGAGTTGATCACCAGGTCTTCGTTTAGGTGCTTGGGCAGCGGCAGCTGCACCAGAATACCGTGTACGGCAGGATCGTTGTTCAGCTTGTCGATCAGCGCCAGAAGGTCTTCTTCGGAGGTGTCTGCATCCAGCTTGTGCTCGTATGAGTTCATACCGACTTCAACGGTCATTTTTCCCTTCGAGCGGACATAGACCTGACTGGCCGGATCCTCGCCCACCAGAACCACCGCCAGACCCGGTGTGATGCCGTTTTCTTCCTTCAGTTTCGCAACCTGGTCAGCCACCTGCGCGCGCACTTTGGCGGCAAAGGCCTTACCGTCGATGACTTGAGCTACCATCCTTTGATCCCTTCTTTCAAAAAACGGATCGGGCGCACAAAGCGCCCGGTCATTCAGTCGGGGCCGAGCACGCGTTCTTCGCGCGCAATCGACCAATCAATCAAGGTGCGCCATAGTTTTTCGGCAAGGTCAGGATCCATACCCAGCTCGTCCGAATTCATACGCACTTTTTGCACCACATCCTCGACACGCTCCGGAATACGTGCAGGCAAGCCCTCGCCCGGCTTCAGCGCGGATGCGCGGTCGATGTAACCTGCACGCGCCACCAACATCTCGATCAGCTGCCGATCCAGCTTGTCGATCTGAACCCGCAACTCCCGCATTGAGTGGCAGTCTTTTGGAGGTGTCAGAGTGGGCATGTTTGTCTCCTCATGGCCCGGGAATTCCCCGGACCACGAGATGTCTTATTCGGCGGCTTAGAACAAGCCCTCGATCTCACCTGCGTCATTGAGGCAGATGGTTTCCGCGGCCGGCTTGCGCGGCAGACCGGGCATGGTCATGATCTCACCGCAGACAACCACGATGAAACCGGCACCGGCGGACAGGCGGACCTCACGCACCGGAACCGAGTGGCCGGTGGGCGCGCCGCGCAGGGTCGGGTCGGTCGAGAACGAATACTGTGTTTTCGCCATGCAGACCGGCAGATTGCCATAGCCTGCCTCTTCCCATTCTTTCAGCTGGTTACGGATCTTGTTGTCGGCCAGAACCTCATCCGCGCGATAGATACGCTTGGCGATGGTTTCGATCTTCTCAAACAGTGGCATGTCGTCGGGGTAAATCGGCGAGAAGTTGGCGCTGCCGCCTTCGACGATCTCGACAACCTTCTCGGCCAGCGGGGCAGAGCCTTCCGAGCCCAGCTCCCAGTGGCGCGACAAAACCGCCTCGACGCCATGTTCGCCGCAATAGTCGCTGACCGCCTGTACTTCCGCATCGGTGTCAGTGACAAAGTGGTTGATGGCGACAACAACCGGCACACCGAAGGATTTCACGTTTTCGATGTGACGGCCGAGGTTGGCACAGCCCGATTTCACAGCGTCAACGTTTTCCGCACCCAGATCGGCCTTGGCAACGCCGCCGTTCATCTTCATCGCGCGCACGGTAGCAACCAGAACCACTGCCGACGGAGCGATGCCCGCCTTGCGGCACTTGATGTTCATGAACTTCTCGGCACCCAGGTCCGCACCAAAGCCCGCTTCAGTAACGACATAGTCAGCCACTTTCAGAGCGGTCTTGGTGGCGATGACCGAGTTACAGCCATGCGCAATGTTCGCGAACGGGCCGCCGTGGACAAAGGCAGGGTTGTTTTCCAGCGTCTGCACCAGGTTCGGCTGCATCGCGTCTTTCAGCAGCACGGTCATTGCGCCTTCGGCCTTGATGTCGCGGCAGTAAACTGGGGTCTTGTCACGGCGGTAAGCTACGATGATGTCGCCTAGACGCTTTTCCAGATCCTTCAGGTCGTTTGCCAGACACAGGATCGCCATGACTTCGGACGCCACGGTAATGTCAAAGCCTGCTTCACGCGGGAAACCGTTCGACACACCGCCCAGCGACGCCGTGATCTGACGCAGGGCGCGGTCATTCATATCGACCACACGGCGCCATGCGACGCGGCGCGTGTCGATCTCGCACTCGTTGCCCCAATAGATGTGGTTGTCGATCATTGCCGACAGCAGCGAGTGGGCCGAAGTAATCGCGTGGAAGTCACCGGTGAAGTGCAGGTTCATCTCTTCCATCGGAACAACCTGCGCGTAACCGCCACC
>NZ_JBQFWR010000037.1:0-4463 GCF_056540425.1 Ruegeria sp. AN6 | reverse complement strand
ACGCACGCCTCTTCACGCTTTGCATGTTGAGTTGGGTGGTAAGTTGGTTGATTTTGCTGGGTGGGAGATGCCTGTTCAGTATCCATTGGGGATTATGGGGGAGCATAAGCAGTGTCGTGAGAAGGCGGCGGTGTTTGATGTGAGCCATATGGGTCAGGTGATCCTGAAGGGCGAGAATGTGGGTGAGAAGCTGGAAGCTTTGTGCCCGCAGGCCTATGCGACGTTGAAGGAAGGCAAGGCGCGGTACGGGTTCTTTACGAATTCGGATGGCGGGATAATGGACGATTTGATCGTTTCGAATGCGGGCGATCATTACTTTGTGGTGGTGAACGCGGCGCTGCGGCATCAGGACATTCCGCATATGCGCGAACATCTCGACGGTGTTGAAGTGATCGAGATCTTCGACCGGGCACTGGTGGCCGTACAGGGCCCTGCGGCGGAGAGCGTTGTGGGCGAACTGTGCCCTGTGGCGCGGTATCTGAAGTTCATGGAAACCACGGTGGCCGATATCAACGGTGTTGAATGCCGTATCTCGCGGCTGGGCTATACCGGCGAGGACGGGTATGAAATCTCGATCCCCGAGGACAAGGCGATTGAGATCACCAAGGCCTTCCTGGCGCATGAAGATTGCGAGGCGGCCGGTCTGGGCGCGCGCGACAGTCTGCGGCTTGAGGCGGGTCTGTGCCTTTATGGCAATGACATCGACCAGAGCACTTCGCCGGTTGAGGCGTCTTTGGCCTGGGCGATCCAGAAGCGCCGCAAGGAAGAGGGCGGTTTCCCGGGCGCGGACCGTGTGCAGAAGGAACTGGCCGAAGGTCCCGCCAAAAAGCTGGTGGGCATCAAGCCCGAAGGCCGCGCACCGGCGCGTCAGGGCGTTGAGATCCAGTGCAGCGAGGGCAACACGATCGGCCAGATCACCTCGGGCGTGTTCGGCCCCACGGTCGGCGGACCAGTGGCGATGGGCTATGTGAGCAAAGGCCATGGCGAGCCGGGCGAGACGGTGAACCTGATCATCCGGGGCAAGCCGCAACCGGCGCAGATCGTGGCGCTGCCCTTCGTCAAACAGAATTACAAGCGTTGAAGTCAGGAGAGAGAGACATGGCAACCTATTATTCCGAAGAACATGAATGGCTGGCTGTTGAGGGCGACACCGCCACGCTGGGCATCACCAAACACGCCGCCGAGCAGTTGGGCGACGTGGTGTTCGTGGAACAGCAGGAAGCAGGGGACGAGTTCGAAAAAGGCGGCGAGATCGGCGTGATTGAATCCGTCAAGGCCGCGTCCGAGCTTTATGCGCCGGTCGATGGCGAGATCACAGAGGTGAACGAGGCGCTGGCTGACAATCCCGGTTCTCTGAATGACGACCCCGAAGGCGAAGCCTGGATCTACAAGATCAAGATTGCGGATGCCTCACAGCTCGAAGATTTGATGGATGAGGCCGGCTACAAGGCCTTCATCGGTTAACTCTCAATTGGGGCCCTGTTTCCGGGGCTCCGCCCGTTCGGGCCTGAAACTGTCCTCTGGACAGTTTCCAAGACGGCCCTCACCCCACGCCGGAGGCTCCCGCAGCCGCCGCCGAACCTGATCTATCCTTGAGGAGCGCAACGATGGCCTTCAAACTGACCGATTACGAAGCCTATGACTTCGCCAACCGCCGCCATATCGGGCCCAGCCCGACCGAGATGCGCGACATGCTCAAGGTGATCGGCTTCAAGACACTGGACCAGCTGATCGATGCCACCGTCCCGCCTGCGATCCGGCAGAAAGAGCCGCTGGACTGGGGCCCGGCGATGACGGAACGCGACGCTCTGTTCCACATGAAAGAGGTGGCGAGCAAGAACAAGGTTCTGACCTCGCTGATTGGTCAGGGATATTATGGCACCACCACGCCGGCGCCGATCCTGCGCAACATCCTGGAAAACCCGGCCTGGTACACGGCCTATACACCCTATCAGCCCGAGATCAGCCAGGGTCGTCTTGAGGCGCTGTTGAACTTCCAGACCATGGTCAGCGATCTGACCGGTCTGGATGTGGCCAACGCATCCCTGCTGGACGAAGCCACCGCTGCGGCCGAAGCGATGGCCATGGCCAAGCGTGGCGGTCGGTCCAAGGCCAACAATGCAGCCTTCTTTGTCGACAAGAACTGCCACCCGCAGACCATCGCGGTCATTAAAACCCGCGCCGAGCCTCTGGGCATCGACGTGCAGGTGGCTGATCCGGACACGCTGGACGCAGGCGCCGTCTTCGGTGCGATCTTCCAGTATCCCGGCACCCACGGCCATGTGCGTGACTTCACCAAAGAAATCGCGGCTCTGCATGAACACAAGGCCATCGCAATTGTCGCCGCCGATATCCTGTCGCTGGCGCTGCTCAAGTCACCGGGTGAGATGGGCGCCGACATTGCCATCGGCTCGACCCAGCGCTTTGGCGTTCCGATGGGCTATGGTGGCCCGCACGCCGCCTATATGGCGACCACCGACAAGCTGAAGCGTTCGATGCCGGGCCGGATCATCGGCGTCAGCATCGACAGCCGCGGCAACAAGGCCTATCGCCTGGCGCTGCAGACCCGCGAGCAGCATATCCGCCGCGAGAAAGCCAACTCGAACGTTTGCACTGCGCAGGCGCTGCTGGCGGTGATTGCCTCGATGTATGCGGTGTATCACGGCCCCGACGGCATCAAGGCCATCGCGCAATCGGTGCACCGCAAGACCTCGCGCATGGCTGCCGGTCTGGAAGAGGCGGGCTTTGCCGTCGAACCCGAGGTATTCTTCGACACGATCACGGTTGAGGTTGGCCATCTGCAGAACGTCGTGATGGAGGCCGCCGTGGCCCGCGGTGTGAACCTGCGTAAAGTGGGCGACACGAAAGTGGGCATCAGCCTGGACGAACAGACCCGCCCCGAGACCATCGAGGCGGTCTGGGGGGCCTTTGGCATCGATCGCAAGGATGACAGCTCGAACAAGCAGTACCGCCTGCCGGATTACGCGCTGCGCGAAAGCGAATACCTGACCCATCCGATCTTCCACAAGAACCGGGCCGAGGCCGAGATCACCCGCTATATGCGCCGTCTGGCCGACCGCGACCTGGCGCTGGACCGGGCGATGATCCCGCTGGGCTCGTGCACCATGAAGCTGAACGCCACGATCGAGATGATCCCGGTCACCTGGCCCGAGTTCGGCAACCTGCACCCGTTTGTGCCGCAAGATCAGGCGCAGGGCTATCACGAGATGATCGACGATCTGAACGACAAGCTGTGCCAGATCACCGGCTATGACGCGATCTCGCAGCAGCCCAACTCGGGCGCGCAGGGTGAGTACGCGGGCCTTCTGACCATCCGCAATTATCACTTCGCCCGGGGCGAAGGGCAGCGCAATGTCTGCCTGATCCCAACCTCGGCGCATGGCACCAACCCGGCCTCGGCCCAGATGGTCGGCTGGCAGGTTGTGCCGGTGCAGGCGGATGACAAGGGCAACATTGACCTGAACGACTTCCGCGCCAAGGCGGAAAAGCACTCGGATCATCTGGCCGCCTGCATGATCACCTACCCCTCGACCCATGGCGTGTTCGAGACCACCGTGCAGGAGGTCTGCCAGATCACCCATGATCACGGCGGTCAGGTCTATATCGACGGCGCCAACATGAACGCCATGGTCGGTCTGGCCCGTCCGGGCGATGTGGGCGGTGACGTCAGCCACCTGAACCTGCACAAGACCTTCTGCATCCCGCATGGCGGCGGCGGTCCCGGCATGGGCCCGATCGGCGTCAAGGCGCACCTGACCGAGCACCTGCCCGGCCACCCGGAATACGGCACCGCCGTGGGCCCGGTCTCAGCCGCACCCTTTGGCTCGCCCTCGATCCTGCCGGTCTCATGGGCCTATGTGTTGCTGATGGGCGGCGCAGGTCTGACCCAGGCCACGAAAGTGGCAATCCTGAACGCCAACTACATCGCGGCGCGGCTCAAGGATGCCTACCCGATCCTCTACACGTCGGACACGGGCCGGGTGGCGCATGAATGCATCCTCGACACCCGTCCGCTGGACGAGGCCGCGCATGTCAGCGTCGATGACATTGCCAAGCGCCTGGTCGATTCAGGCTTCCACGCCCCAACCATGTCCTGGCCGGTGGCCGGAACCCTGATGGTGGAGCCCACGGAATCGGAGCCCATGGACGAGCTCGACCGCTTCTGCGAGGCCATGCTGTCCATTCGGGCCGAGGCGCAGGATATCATCGACGGCAAGATCGACGCGGACAACAACCCGTTGAAAAACGCCCCCCACACGGTGCGCGATCTGGTCGGCAGCTGGGACCGCCCCTACACACGCGAACAGGCCTGCTTCCCTCCGGGCTCCATGGGCGTCGACAAATACTGGTCCCCCGTCAACCGCGTCGACAACGCATACGGTGACAGAAACCTCATCTGCACATGCCCTCCAATGTCAGAATACGAAGAAGCCGCAGAGTAA
>NZ_JBQFWR010000036.1:0-4725 GCF_056540425.1 Ruegeria sp. AN6 | reverse complement strand
GTAACGGCATGGGCATGGGCATGGGTAACGGCATGGGCATGGGCATGGGTAACGGCATGGGCATGGGCATGGGTAACGGCATGGGCATGGGTAACGGCATGGGCATGGGCATGGGTAACGGCATGGGCATGGGTGCGATCCCGGTCGGAGCTGACGGTGGCATCGGCTTTATCCGTAGCTACTATGCTACCCCCATTGAACTGGCGCTGTTGCCTTGGTCGCTTAACTTCACACCGGACAATTCCGGTGAAACTCCATTTCCGCTCGAATTCATAATCAATCCCTACCAACCTAACAGTGACCCGCTGGAATGGACGACCGCCGACTGGGATCCGGATTTGCGTTTCTGGACACTTCCGTTTGATCCACAATTGGGTGAGTGGCTGCGCGCCGCTGACCGGAGTGAGCCCGGTACGCTCGCAGCCCTTGAGATCGCTGGGCAATTCGGGAAATGGTTACCGATTTCCCCTGGCCGCATCCCGCCAGGTATCGACCCGATTAAGCTGCGTTGGTTGGAAGCAAACGACCTGAAATGGCAACCCGGAGATACAGCCGCTGAGAATTTGGCCGCGTTCCTTTTTGTAAAGGGCGAGTTGGAGAAACTCAAAATCTATATGGAGGACGATAGGTGGAACTATCTTGTGGAAAGCGACGTCCAGGCAGATGGTCTACCGGATTATCTCATTCATTTTCTGGGCATCAATTCGTTTGATCACCCCAATACGCTCGACCTGATAAACGTCGGGCTGGCAATCGGTAACGTGATCTACATGGCTTACAAAGCATATTACAAAAGAGTGCGACCATCGATCCTCCGCCCCGGCCTGACTGTACCGTTCGGCCCACCCGCACATCCGGCATTCCCAAGCGGACATTCATTTCTTGCGCATTTCATTTCGCTTCTTTTGCTTGAAATACCGGGAATTTATTATCGCTACGGTGTGCTGAAAGATAAAGTTTCGATTGATGGTGCGGATATTGTTCCAAGTCCCGAGGATGGGCACCTGCTTCGGAAACCACGATGGAGTGACCTGCGAGGGACCGCGCCCATAAAGTCACCACTGCTTGCAATTGCGCATCGAATAGCAGTGAACCGAGAACGTATTGGCGTGCACTACCCGACCGACAGTACGGCCAGTCGCCATCTGGCTGCAGGTATTTGGGATGCCCTGTTTGACAGAGCCAACGACACAGACGTCGATGGAAATCCAATAGCGGGTATCGATTGTCCGACGCTGATGACGGTGCTGGACGCGTCAAAAGTCGAATGGCCCACGCCATGGGACAGTGATCCTGTGGCGGAAGTCATATAAACTGAGTAACCCGCAACCCAAGGTTGTTGTCATTAGCTACGAGGTCGGTCAACGCTCGGGGTGTTTTGGGTAGGTTGCTGGCTGTTGTCCCGACAGCAACCCCAAGGCTTTGCAGCGGATCTGTATTGGCACGATCGTCTGGGCAAGTGATTTCATAAAGCGCCAGACCATATGCTGTGCTACCTTGCGGTCGGTCGGCGTTCACTATTCGCTCAATCTCTGCCAGGGCTTCGCCCTCATCGTTGAACGGCAGAACCCGCCTGTCGCCTGCTCCAATGTCCGGCAAATTGTCTTCCTGTGAAAAGAGCGGAAGCCAGATAATAATGGAGGAAAGGCCCCAATCCTCTTCTGGATTAAAGACCACCCCATACCATCGGCGAAGCATGCAGCCCTCAGCCGTTACCGATCCACGATTACCGAAAATCACCTGGTCCGGCATTATCCATTGCGCATCATCACGCCAATCTAGCGAGACCGGACAATAACTGCCAACACCGAAATTAAACCAACTGCCGTTCACCATTTCTCTAAGCGGGCGGGAATCTTCGATATAGACATCGACGTCAGGCGCTTTGCCCATGCCATTATGCGTCTCTTCAAGGTTCTCGACAAACATGCCTTGCGTTTCAAATGACCACCGTACCACTTTGTGGACCATACCCCCTTTCCAACCATCCGGTTGGGGTAGGTTATTTGGTAGATCTGGGCTTGGAGGCATTTCAATCACTCCAGCCTGCAAACGGTCAATTTGTTCGATCGCGAGCTCCAGCATTTCTGCCCTTGATGGTGATTGTCCGAATGATTGGATTGCCCTTACCAACAAATACATCGTCAGAAAGGAGGCACGTTGGCGTAGATAAACATCCGGTGCGTCCGCATCCATCGAATCTCCACCCAGTGCGCGATAAAACCGGAAGAGCGTTGTTGAAAGAATTTGTTCTGTCAAATAACCCTTCAGGTCATCACAACCAGTCGGCGGTGACTCAACAACAGACCGGTTCAATTCTCCGTACCACGCCCAACCTAACGTGGGGGATCTGTCGTGGCGACGCGTTGAAAAGACGAATGGAAATGTGATTCCACGATAGCTTTCAGCGACACCATTTCGTGGGTCAGCCAGCCTAGACTCCGGATCACAAACAATAGCGGCCATTGCGTCACCGGCGCTGTGCGCAAAATCAAATTCAAGCTTCCCAAGACGCGCAGCCAACAAATAGTGCCCAAACTCATGAAGCATCCAGCGCTTGTCAGTCGCGAGGCCGAGAGGTTGCGCCCAGGTACGCTCTCCGTCGCTATTCAATGGCCGGTCCCAACGCGTTAGTTCCGCCAGAGCGAGGTTCATTCGAATTGTCGGCAACGTCGTAGCATCAGATTTGCAGTCATAGGCGACCTGTGCGTTCACCGTTCGCCCATCTTTGCCGGGACCCGGAGCAATACCGTACCGGTAAAAGATCTGAATGTCCCTTTCTGCCCGAACAACGAAATCGTCCAAGATAATTCCAAACAATCTCAACAAATCGAAAAATTCAACGCAGTTAACATAGGCAAGTAGCGCTGAATACTCATTACTTCGTAGTAAAATCTCCTTGTTCGCAGGTAGTCTCAAAACTTTGGTCGGTCCTGGATTGCCAAGTCCATCCTGGTCTCCCGGAACAAAATCTGGGCATCGGCGAACACGAAACCCCAGATCTTCCAGCGTCAATTCATCCCCGTTCGTCAGTTTCCCCAACTCTCTGAAGCGATTGAGGAAATCATCTGTACGAGTGGGTCGTCTTCGATCCCAATCGTAGGGCAATGCTGGATTTGCAGGATCAAAAGGTAATTTCGAAGCAGGCGGAACTTGAGTCCAAATTTTTGCTTCGCCCTCACCTACATGGGTGATCAGTGGGCAGGTTTCAGTGGATAGCAATTCGAAGTGGAATTGTCGCTGTTGCGCACCGCCAATTGGTATTGCCTTGATCTTGTTGGTCACCGAATAGCTTAAGCGATTTGGAAATCGCTCGATTTCCCCAAGCGCTTTCGAAACTGTTTCGATCACAACCGGTTCTTCCAGAAAATCCGGGTCAACATCGGACAAGATAAAGATTTGTTCTAGATCGATGGATCTCGGCTCAACAGAAGCTGCGGCTCCAATTTGATTTAGAATATCAGATGGATAGTTTACCAAATCATTTGTAAGTGCCCCAAGTTCGATCTGTCGTTCCTCTCGAGACGGAAATGCGGCCTTGGCATCCACGGTCGACCAACTCTGCTTCGATACAACCGGGTATTCTGCTGTGAACGAGCGAATGATGACACGGAGTTTACCACCATCCGTTTCCTCCACCAGCATAGGAATGCTGACACCGATCGAGAACTCGGCAGGTTCCCCCTGATCATTTAGGAATTCTGTCGCCACCATGACTATCGTTGCTGGCAATCTGTGGAGTTCATCGCGGGACAGGTTCCATGACGCAATTTGAGGTGGGTTGTCATTCGCACCGCTGTCAACCGGAGGCCAGATATTCAGCCAGTGAACCAAGTCCCAGTTTCCAGCTTTGGCGTTGTCATTAAACTGATTTCCGCCCCACCCTTCAGGCCAATTCAACGATTGCCCATGACTTGTTAGATAATCTTCAACTTTATCCAAATAGTCCGATGCAATAGCTCCAAGTGTTTCCCGATCAGTCTCTTCATCCGCTGCGATGGCGATATACGGCGCATCGGAATGCGATATTAGTCGCGAACGCCGTTCCGAATTTGGATACTCGCGCTCAAATCTGAGCCACGGTGGTGGCCAACTGTCAGAGTTGTAAGGTTCTGGCGGCCAATTTGGAAAATCAATAGACAAAACTATGCTCCCTTTCCTTCAGAAATAGGTTTGATTGAGTTGGGGCACGTAACTTCAAATTAATCGAAATTTTGAGATTCCGATAGTATGATAACTGAACGGGTAGGCTTACCGAACGACGGACGATAGTTACGGACTGTTAGAAAAGGGGGCTTCTAGCGCGCTACTACCTAGTAACATGGAATAGAGGAAACGGGTCTCCTAGATCCGCCCAGTGATAGTTCATTGCGATAAAGCCACTGAAAAATCGATCCATAAGTTACGGGAGGTTTTCATAGATTCGACCAACTGCCACAAACTGCGAAATGACACTAAGGACTTCTCTAAATATATGCCAGTGTAGACTATCAGAGATTCGATTGGTCCCGGAAGATGGGACATATACAATTGAACTCATTGGGGAACTGGCAGGTTTGCTTGCGTTGGGTGTGTCCCAGAACGAACAAAGCCGCCCTGAGGCGGCTCGTATGACACTTTGTTCGACTGTAATAGTTTTGGGAGTAGGATTTGAACCTCTGACCTTCAGGTTATGAGCCTGACGAGGTGAAGAGGTCAAGCAATTGAACCGTGTGATCAATTGTA
>NZ_JBQFWR010000035.1:0-5849 GCF_056540425.1 Ruegeria sp. AN6 | reverse complement strand
CATTCGGGGATCTGATCTCTTTCGGAAGCGACTTGAAATTTACCGACTTTTCGAAATCAGGCCCTCGATATACTGCTATCCCAAACTCTCCGTCTGGCTGGAATGTAACATGAGTGAAGCTGTGAGGCGATCTGGCGTTATCGCCAATTAGCCGTCGTGGGCCACCTCCCAAACAAGCTTGAGAGACGTAAGCTACACCGTCTTTCCAACCGGGATAGAAGGCATGATGGTGGCCTGACAGATGCAGAACGACACCGCTTTCCAGATAGATTTTTTCAAGTGTTGGGTCACCGATGATTTCTCGTTCGCGCTGGATCGCGAACGGCCAAAGTGGGAGGTGGCTGAAAGTGACAATAGGGTCTCCGTCTGCACCCAATTCCTGTAGCCGGTCCTGCTGGTCGCCGGATAGGGGACCTAGGGTCGTTGCATCCAGAGACGCAAACGTAATGCCCTGCATCTCAAATGCGTAGAAGAACGGGTAGTCATCTGAAACCAGGAAGTCGACGTCTGGTTTTCTTGGTGCCCATTCCTCTGCGTATATTTTTCTTTCACGCTCGAAACCACGGTAGGCGGAGGCATCATGGTTCCCCGGCGTTACCGCAAATGGAATGCCGGCAACCTCTAAAGGGTCTGATACGGCTTCGTGAAACGCCTTCCACATCTCCCTGACTTGTTTGTCGGACAAGTTGGGAATGCGCTGTCCCGCAACCATATCTCCGGTCGAAATAACCAAATCGGGATCAATCTCGATTATGCGCTCAATCGCTTTGTCGACGCGGGCATCGTATCTTACCGAACCATAGCTTCCATTCAGATCCGATATGACGATGACATCCAATGCCGCCGCTTTGCTGGCGAGCAGAGCGGTCCAAATGAACGCCGCAAAAAGGGTGGAAAGCTTACGGGGCATTACAGTCCACAGCCTCTACCTCGGTGTCGTTTCTCAAAAAGAATGCGACAGGATCCAAGTCGAACATCAAATCACCATTAGAACAATTGTCCCAGAGAATGGACGTTGCCAGCTCGGTGTTTTTCACAACTTGGGCAATCTGCCTATCTGACAACCCAAGGCTCCGCGACAACCAGCCGTAGACGAGACCTTGAGATTGAAGATCGCTATTCAAAGCAACCAAGCGCCGATACGTGCTTGGAGAGAAGTGGCGAATTTTCTCCAGCATTTGGGTAGATTTCGCGAAGTTGGCATACTCGACACGCCCACCAGCATCGTTGTCGTTTAGATTGCTGCGACGGATCAATAACGCGTCGGCGGGAACGTCTCCATCGTTTGGCTCATGGTGCTTGGCTTTCTTATGCTTCAGCTTTCCGTCTTCGACCCAATACCAATAGGGTGTAAAGTCTATATTTCCTACGCGGTCCTGCTGGCTAAAGATGAAATCGAGGAGAACAATCTCGGTAAGTTCTTGCATCCAAAATGCCATCTGTTGGTCGCTGACATCGGGGCCGAGATCCTTGTTGATCATCCGGTCTTTTCTGCCTTCTCTGACGCCCTCTGCAATGGCCTCTGACAAGGGTTTCGAAGAACGCAAAGCCAAGAAAGCGGGGGTTTCCTGAAAGTCACGGTTTTGGCCTTTCCCCCAACCAGACTTGCGAGTGCCGTTGATTTCCGAACCGTATCGATGCCCAGGACTATCAAGCAGCACACCGTAAATCTGCGTTCGATCTGCGGTGAATAGATCATCGGTCGGTTGGTATGAGTTCGGATCGGCGTCCGCAGCTGCAAAGACCCGCCAGCCTTCATGGTTCATGCGCCCGCCATGAGAGCCACCAGAAACCGCAAGGCCAGGCTCCGCAACCTCGGAAAAATGCGCCTGGGCGTCCATGCTTCGCCAAACGGCGACTGGAACTTTTACAGTCGTGTCGAAATATCTGGAGAAATGATAGTAAAGCAGCGACGAGGTGGAAAAGGTTCCACTGGTGCCCTTTTGGTTCATGGTGGATTTGAATTTGGCCACCCTGTCCTTGGCCAGATCTTTTGCTGCCTTCCCCTCTTTGCAAGCGTTTCTTTCGAATTCGGAACGGTTCCCCGTGTAAGGTCCTTCCGAAATATCGTAGACGGCCATTCCTGGGCTGGTGCTCCAGGTTTTTGGGCAAATAGCAATTTCGGAGGCATAGAAATCGATCTCGCAATAGGCCGTTTCTTCCTCAAGATCGCTTTTTCGATACTCGCCCGTTGGAACTTTTTCGATCCGAATACAGCGTTCAGTAACGCCGTTGGGACTATCAAATGTCGTGGCTTCACCGAGAACATCGTCGTTCGCCCACAAGACAGTAGGTGCAATGAAAGCAAGTGACCCCAGAAGATTGAACTTCATTTGGATAGTCCTCCTGGTATCATTTAGGGCAAATCACTGCCTGTTGTTCGGTGGAGATTTTCAACTTTGGGTCGACACGGAAGTTGGAGAATTTTGCGTCAATCCACTTGTCGCATCCGCCTGAACATGGGGCCCCGTTTCGGGCATCATTCCAATATTCCTTGGCCCTTTCTTCCGTCCAACCGCAGAACTGAACGAGCGCCATTGCCGACAATGCACCCGAGGAATGAACGCCCCACATGCAGTGTACCAGGACAGGGCCCTTTCCAGGGTTTTCAATCACCTCGTGTATGGACGCCATGACAGCACCGGGTCGGGATGATCTGGCGCTTTGATAGTCAAAGGATCCGTTTCCGCAACTGGTGCGACCGTATTCAGTATTTTTGCCAAAGTCGGCGTAAAACCCGGTTGAAAAACCTTCACCGCACAGAGTTTCGCGTTGACCGTTACTAAGGCCAGTTCGATCCTTGTCGCCACCCTTGAAACCGGATCGATACAACACTCCGCTTAAGACTGGGCGAAAGAAAGCGACACCATCAACGCCTCCGTCACCACCCTTTGAAAGCATTTGACTGTTGCTTGGACCGCCATTTCGACTGGTCACGTCAGAATTCGCAGCGGTTGCGAGAACACCAATGAATATGAGGGACGCCAAAAACCGCATACCAACTCCTTCCTATTCTTGAACCCTTGATGGTCACACTCTTCCGACCTGATAATCTCTCGGAAGGGCTGGTTCACGATAACCATTTCAAGTGGGCGATTAGCTTTCCGTTGTGAAACTTTAGATGGGCCACACCAGATTGATAATAACGACGACTACGAAGTAGGCTAGAACAACTTTCCAGTTCCATTGGTGCTTGTTTTCTTCATTGATCACCCCCGCCGATTTCAATGCCATGTTTGTGATAACTAGAGCGGCGATGATGACCGCCGCATGTGCCAGGTCGAAATGCAAGTGTGAGCTCCTTCTTTCAGATTTGGGATTGATGGAATTTTTCAGCAGTCACTTGATGGCAGCATAGCTACATCTGAGTACCTTCCCTCGGATGTCGTGATCCGAGCACATGCACCAGTATCCTTGTTAAACCAGTACGAGGTCAGACCTTCGCTTCGGATGAGTTCAAACCCGAGACTTTGAATGCCTATTTCAGCTTGGCCCGCTCTTGCCCCTTCAAATGACGAAAGATCGCTAGAGCTGCCCACAGTTGGTGCGCTTGCATCCACCGAACCGCTACTCTCATCGCATGCTGCAAGCGCCGAAATGCACATCGTGCCGATCACCAATAGTACTTTGGATTTCATCTGTTTTTCCTAGCTCTTTCGGGAATACGCTTCAGTGTT
This sequence comes from Ruegeria sp. AN6, assembly GCF_056540425.1. NCBI lineage: Bacteria > Pseudomonadati > Pseudomonadota > Alphaproteobacteria > Rhodobacterales > Roseobacteraceae > Ruegeria > Ruegeria sp. AN6. Next base: position 2,172 of record NZ_JBQFWR010000035.1, on the reverse strand, counting down.
TCTGGTTGATCACCTATTCAATTCCGAAAATTACATTGTAATCGACGGAAGAGTTGCTGCGGTTGATAACCTCCACAACATGATCTCCGGATTGCCAAAGCTGTCCTCGATACTCTTTGTCCGCTGACATCAGTCCCAACAGTTCAGAATCATCAGGGTTACGAATAACGTAGTCCAAGGAGCCATTTCGCGGAGCAACGCGGACGTAAAGAAACTGCTCGTTTTTCGCACCCAGAACGTATTGCTGGGATGCTCCGGGTGCGAGTTCACCAACGAGTTCTGCGCCAGTGGAACCAGCATCGAATTTGACACGTTGGCTACCGGTAGAACCGGCGGCACCTGCCATGGCTCCACCGCCATCATCCATCGCCTCGACAACCGACATCTCTCCAATGCTGCCATCCTTGTACGCGATGCACTGCCAAAGTGTTCCGCCTGCGTCTCGCAGCATTACGAGCGTACCAGCTTCCGAGAACTGAGAGCTTTCAATCGTACCTGATTGACCGTCTGGTCCACCAACCTGCCGCAAATGGTCGATACAAGCGTCGTCAGCTTCTGACATTGCAAAAGCAGCTGTGCCCGCGATTGCGAACATGGGTGTGAGGAGCTTGAGTAAAACGAGTTTCATCAGATGGTTCCCTGTTGGCTTGTCCTTAGAGGTTTGTTCCTTACAAAGCGAAACCTCACTTCGCTTCTCGTAACTTTGACAGAAATTCATCGCATGCCTGCGCGCTGCCGACGATCTCGCCCGTCGTTTCAATTCCTTGCATTGACGCCATCTCGGAATTCACGCGATTCAGGATCTGGTCCGCTTGCTCGGCGGTGATCAGGTTTTCGGCTTGTGCTCCTTTCAATGTGGAGCAGACACCGGCGGACAAGCCTGTCGCAACGCCGACACCTACCGCGGCCCCGCCACCCAAGGTCATCGCCCCAACCACGCCGAGGACGAGCCCGATCACAATTCCCAAGGTCACTTTTCCCATGTTTTCCTCCCTTTTGGTGAGACAGAGCTCTTCCTTCATTTCTGGTGTAAACTGCGAGCCCACCTGCAAATGAAAACCAGCGCCAAAATGTTGAGCACCGGTGCAATCGCCGCGAACCACGGCTTGGCGGACTCCGAAATTAAGTCCGCTACAAGTATCCAAGGTAGTCCCAACGGCAGCAGGAACACTCCGGACAAAGGGTCTGGTTCCTGTCCCAACCAGCCGAACGTGCCCGTCAAGAATGCAACCAACGCCAACAGGTACAGGACCGCGAATACGATGATGGTGGTTCTACAAACCAAGTCGAGCCTCAGCAGATCAAGCCAGTACTGCGCAGCCGTATTCAGCTGCGCACCAAACAGATCACAATGCGCCTTCGTCGCCCAGGAACTCGATACCAGCTGTCGCGCCATCACTGTAAGCAATGCAATTCCAAGGAGCACGATCCTCGCCAACGCCTACAGTGACCTGTGTTCCCGCCTCGCTAAACGCGGATGAGAGCACCACGACTTGCGAATTGTTTGTCGTATTGGCTACATCTCGCAAACACGCCTGCTGAGCCGGCGTGAGCTCGGCGGACGCGCTTGATGTACTCGTATCGTCGCAGGCCGCAAGCAGTGCGAAACATGTCGCGCCTGCAATCATCACCATCTTGTTAGACATTTTCTTCTCCCTCTGGTTCCCTTGAAATTAGTGAAATTGGATGCGCTTGTTTGAAGCTCTCGCGTCTGAGTACCCGACAGAACATGCTTCCATCCTGTGAATACCTTTCCCAAAACTTGCCGCGGGGGGCTTGGTCGGCGGGACGATATTTCGTTGACTATCGGGGCCGACAATAACGTGTGAAGGCCGAATGACGTCACTAGCAAATGCTAGAGCAAACTCTGGAAAGATGGGGAGTACGTTAAGTTTGGGCATCGCGTCCTCCCAACGCTCAATCATTGTAAAGTGCCTTCCGACTGCCAGCACTCACTCCAGCAGTCGGAAGGGCCCGAAAAATCGGGCGACAGCGACAACAACGGAGGTAAATAAAGTTGTGTCGAATTCGCATGTTTGAATCTATTTTTTCATAAATCAACATTTTTTCCGCGCGTAAAATTCTTTACGCTCTCGTACGATAGGCCTCTGCATTCAAACAAAAAGGTAAGTGGGAGCATCCATACAGGCGAGTTTGTTCTTCTAGGTGGCG
>NZ_JBQFWR010000034.1:2500-6082 GCF_056540425.1 Ruegeria sp. AN6 | reverse complement strand
GTTTTGGGAGTAGGATTTGAACCTCTGACCTTCAGGTTATGAGCCTGACGAGGTGAAGAGGTCAAGCAATTGAACCGTGTGATCAATTGTAGTCTGAACGGGCTGTACTGAGATTTTCTGACGCTGGTTGCGGGAGCAGGATTTGAACCTGCGACCTTCAGGTTATGAGCCTGACGAGCTACCGGGCTGCTCCATCCCGCGTCAGAGTCAGATTTGTATCATCGTGTTAGAGAGAAGGGGGATTTTACTAGGTTTGGCGGTGACCTACTCTCCCGGGGCTTAAGCCCAAGTACCATTGGCGCGGCAGTGCTTAACTTCCGGGTTCGGGATGGGACCGGGTGTTTCACTTGCGCTATGACCACCAAACCGAGGAAAATCCCCGTCGCTCTTTTTGCAGTGCAAAAAGGCGACGCGCGGCAGGCAGCGTATTCGGTTGCGAATGCGCGTTGCCACTCGGTTGTGTTTCAATCAACACCGTCGCTGTTTGCGTAGCAAATGCGACGTAATTGTCCAACTCAAGGTCGGTGTATGCTTCTGGTTTGATTTTGTCTTTCCATTACTGGATCAAATCAAGCCTATCGGGCGATTAGTACCGGTCAACTGAACGCATTACTGCGCTTACATCTCCGGCCTATTGACGTGGTGGTCTTCCACGGCCCTCAGGGAGACCTTGTTTTGAGGGGGGCTTCCCGCTTAGATGCCTTCAGCGGTTATCCTGTCCGATCATAGCTACCCAGCACTGCCGTTGGCACGACAACTGGTCCACCAGTGGATCGTTCACCCCGGTCCTCTCGTACTAGGGGCAACTCCTCTCAAGTCTCCTACACCCACGGCAGATAGGGACCGAACTGTCTCACGACGTTCTAAACCCAGCTCACGTACCTCTTTAAACGGCGAACAGCCGTACCCTTGGGACCTGCTCCAGCCCCAGGATGAGATGAGCCGACATCGAGGTGCCAAACACTGCCGTCGATATGGACTCTTGGGCAGTATCAGCCTGTTATCCCCGGCGTACCTTTTATCCGTTGAGCGATGGCCCTTCCACTCGGGACCACCGGATCACTATGGCCGTCTTTCGACTCTGCTCGACTTGTCAGTCTTGCAGTCAGGCTGGCTTCTGCCATTGCACTCAACGAGCGATTTCCGACCGCTCTGAGCCAACCTTCGCGCGCCTCCGTTACGCTTTAGGAGGCGACCGCCCCAGTCAAACTACCCGCCACGCAGGGTCCCGGATCCGGATAACGGACCGCGGTTAGACATCAAGAGTGCGAAGGGTGGTATCTCAAGGGAGGCTCCACGGATACTTGCGTTTCCGCTTCAAAGCCTACCACCTATCCTGCACATCACAATCCTGATGCCAGTGCGAAGCTGTAGTAAAGGTGCACGGGGTCTTTCCGTCTAACCGCGGGAAGCCTGCATCTTGACAGGCAATTCAATTTCGCTGAGTCGATGTTGGAGACAGCGGGGAAGTCGTTACGCCATTCGTGCAGGTCGGAACTTACCCGACAAGGAATTTCGCTACCTTAGGACCGTTATAGTTACGGCCGCCGTTTACCTGGGCTTCAATTCAAGGCTCTCACCTCTCCTTTTAACCTTCAGGCACCGGGCAGGCGTCAGACCCTATACGTCGTCTTGCGACTTCGCAGAGCCCTGTGTTTTTAATAAACAGTCGCCACCCCCTGGTTTGTGCCCCCAGCCCCTAGTTGCCTAGGAACCGGGCCTCCTTCTCGCGAACTTACGGAGGTATTTTGCCGAGTTCCTTCAACATCGTTCTCTCAAGCGCCTTGGTATGCTCTACCAGTCCACCTGTGTCGGTTTAGGGTACGGTCTGATGGAGGGCTATTTCCAGGAACCACTCAGCAGCCCAATCAATCCGATAAGATTGAACTACACCTGTGATCCGTCACATCCTCCTGGCCTAGGAATATTAACCTAGTTCCCATCGCCTACGCCTTTCGGCCTCGGCTTAGGGGCCGGCTTACCCTGCTCAGATTAGCTTTAAGCAGGAACCCTTGGACTTTCGGCGAGAGTGTCTCTCACACTCTTTGTCGCTACTCATGTCATCATTCTCACTAGTGATCTCTCCACCGGATGGCTCACGCCCCGGCTTCATCGAAAGCCTCTCTCCTCCAATCTGCCCGAAGGCATGAAGGAGGAATGAGACTATGTCACACTACGCTCTGCTACCGATGCTTACGCATCCCTAGACTTCGGCTCATGGCTTGAGCCCCGTTACATCTTCGCCGCAGGACAACTTATTTAGACCAGTGAGCTGTTACGCTATCTTTAAAGGATGGCTGCTTCTAAGCCAACCTCCTGGTTGTTTTGGTCGTCCCACCTGCTTTCCCACTTAGCCATGAATTGGGGGCCTTAGTCGTAGGTCAGGGTTGTTTCCCTCTCCACTACGGACGTTAGCATCCGCAGTGTGTCTGCCATCTAGTACTCCCGGGTATTCGGAGTTTGGTTAGGATCAGTAAGCCTGTGGGGCCCCATTACCCATCCAGTGCTCTACCCCCCGGGGTATTCGGATGACGCTCTACCTAAATAGATTTCGCAGAGAACCAGCTATCTCCGAGTTTGATTGGCCTTTCACCCCTAGGCACAGCTCATCCCGATCCTTTTCAACGGATGTGGGTTCGGTCCTCCAGTAAGTGTTACCTTACCTTCAACCTGGCCATGCCTAGATCACTCGGTTTCGGGTCTGATCCCACGAACTCATTCGCCCTATTAAGACTCGCTTTCGCTACGCCTACACCTAACGGCTTAAGCTTGCTCGTGAGACCAAGTCGATGACCCATTATACAAAAGGTACGCCGTCAGCTCGCAAGGAGCCTCCGACTGATTGTAGGCGTTCGGTTTCAGGTACTGTTTCACTCCCCTCGTCGGGGTGCTTTTCACCTTTCCCTCACGGTACTGGTTCGCTATCGGTCAGCAAGGAGTACTTAGCCTTCGAAGGTGGTCCTCCGATCTTCAGACAGAATTTCACGTGTTCCGCCCTACTTAATACGTCCATCAAAGCTTCCTATACGGGGCTGTCACCCGCTATGGCCACGCTTCCCAACGTGTTCTAGTCACTTATCTGGCTCGGCTGGTCCCCGTTCGCTCGCCGCTACTAGGGGAGTATCAATTGATTTCCTTTCCTCCGGGTACTTAGATGTTTCAGTTCCCCGGGTTTGCTCTTAAAACCCTATGTATTCAGGTCTTAAGTACCTGTTTAAACCCCATATTGAGTATCAAAGATAACAATATGAAGCTTTCAGGTGGGTTGCCCCATTCAGAGATCCATGGATCAAAGCTTATTCTCAGCTCCCCATGGCTTATCGCAGAGTATCACGTCTTTCATCGCCTCTTGCTGCCAAGGCATTCACCAAACGCCCTTCTCGCGCTTGATTTGATCCAGAAAGAGAAAGACATAACAATTTGTGCTACCGCCTATTCGGCCACTTGAGCACAAGCATGTCAATCGAGACCGCCCAGCTGGTAACTAAAGGCAGTCATTCTTCTGAACCAAAAACATACATTTCCCGCCCCCGCCACTTGGACGAGGACAATTGAGCAACCCCATATGGTCTCCCAGCCGTG
>NZ_JBQFWR010000033.1:0-11452 GCF_056540425.1 Ruegeria sp. AN6 | reverse complement strand
CGATCAGAGCCATGACAGCTTACAGCTACTTCGGAAACTCTGAGCCACCGGCCGGATTTGTCGTCGCCCTTCTTGGTGAAGACAGGTCCGAATTTCTGATTTTTAACGAAGGCTCGGCAAACTGGCTGGAATACGGGGACTACAGGTATGAACAATGCAACTGAAGCCATCTTCCAACCGGCTTCCCAATTGGCAAGCTACTTGAAACGTTTGGTATCTGCGATCCTGCTGGGTTCGGGCCTGGTTTGGACCTCACCAGTTGTCGCGGCTGACGTTTCGCGACTTCCAACCGGTTTGCGAGCAAAGGTTGATCTGGCGGCGCAGGCATGCGCGTCGTTCAACGACGGTCAGTTTGACTTAGATTGGGGTGCGGTTGAAAGGGTCGATCTCGACGGAGATCTACAACGCGACTGGGTTTTGAATGAGTCTGGTTTTGCGTGTTCGAGCGCCGCATCTCTTTACTGCGGAACTGGCGGATGTATGTCGCACTTTTTGATTGAAGAGGAGGTTCAATCCTTGCTCAACCAGGGCTGGACGGTTGTTGATTTTGGGCGTCAACGCGTTGTTGTTGCGGATATTCATGGATCCAATTGCGACGGAATAAACCCAACGCCTTGCGTCACCGCCAGTGTTTGGGATGCGGACGCTAAGACGTGGCGCTCATCTGCTGGCGATTGGGAATAAGTTGCATTTGAAAATTGCAGATAAGCCACAGGAGCTGGTTTGTTCGATGGGTTCTCTGTGGCACGCAAACTTATGGGCAAATCGTGCAAAGTTATGCGCAAATACCGCGCAGTGTTATGCGCAAACCTACAGTTTGCGACTATAGCCCTTGAAAACCTCGATTGCATCGCAATCCAGCCGTCGGCGCGTATAGTGTGAACACGACTAGAGATATTGAAGCTAACGCTCAGACAGACGCTGATGCCCTGACTTCTGCCCAGCAGATTTCTAAACAGACTTCAGAGGCAGATCAGCTAGCGCTCCAATCTGTCACAGCCAACAGATTAAAGCGCTAGCTGATCTGCGCAAGAGAACGCCGAAAAAGCCGTAGGCTCATTAGTAACAAAGCAACTCCTAAAAACGTCATCCAAACGAATTCCGGCCAGACAGTCTCAATACCAGCGCCTTTAAAAACAATGGCCTGACTTGCTGACATGTAATGGCGTGACGGCAGAACCAAAGTGCCTGCCTGCAACCACGCCGGCTGTCCTTCAATTGGGGTCTCTCCACCTGACAGCATTAGCATTGGCAGCACAATCAACATGACCAGAAGCGCGAACTGCGCCATAGAGCGTGCAATGGTTGCCAGAAACACCCCAAGCGCCGTCGCAGTAAAAAGAAACAACGCCGTGCCAACCAAAAATAACATCTTGGATCCAGCGATACTGACGCCCAAAGAAGCCTGCATCACAAAGGTTAGTGAAAGACCAGCGGCGACCAAAACCACTGCTGCATTCGCCCAAATTTTGGCAATAGCAATGTCAAAAGGAGCAAGCGGCATGGCAAGGAGATGTTCAATAGTCCCGTGCTCTCGTTCTCTGATCATCGCAGCTCCGGTCAATATAGTTGTGAGCCACATGATCTGGCCGATCAAAGCAACGATACCAGCAAAACGTACAGTATCTCTATTTGGGTTGAAGGCGCTTCTTAGAATGACACTGATTGAGGGAGCATCTACTAGATCGATACCAATTGCATAGCGATGTATTTCAGCGTTCAAGATACTGGTGATGTAGTTTGCACCAATACCGGCCTGTTCCATTGCGGTTGCGTCAATAAGAACTTGAATCTCCGGACTGCGCCCTGCGCGCAGATCCTTTTCGAATCCGGGGGGCACAGCCACAACGAAAATAAAGCGCCCAGCATCCATGTACGCAGGTCCTTTTCCGGGTTCGATTTGGACGACAGGCTGGAACTCTGGTGGGAAAAATGCTGTAGCAAGTGCTCGAGATAGTGGCGAGTCGTCTTCATCCGCAAACGCTATCGAGGCGTTGTGTACAGAACTTGCCACTCCCGTTGCTTCCATGATCGGGGCCAGCGTGAATGACCAAACCAACAATGCCATCATCACCCAATCACGGCGCAGGCTCATCACTTCCTTCAAACCTAGCCAGAATATGCAGTAGAAGCGCTGCATTCACTTCTCCTGCGCCCGAAGACATAGGGCTGCGATCAGTGTCAGAACTGGTCCGAAGCAGGCGAGGGCCAGAATGTCTGGCGCAAGGGCCTCCCAACCCAAACCTTTAGTGAAGGCACCAACGTTTAGGTGTAGGAAATATGAGGAAGGCCAAAGAGAGCCCACCACTTGTGCGCCTCCTTCGAGCGTCGAAACAGGTTGCAACAGACCTGAGAACTGGATTGTTGGGACAACTGAGGCGATGGCAGTTGCAAATGTTGCGGCCACCTGACTGGATGTCATTGTAGCGATCAACAGCCCGTAGGATGTCGTTGCCCAGACGTAAAGAAGGGCACCAACAGCTAAAGGGAAAGGATTTCCTTTTAACGGCACCCCGAAAAGAAAAACGGTCATTCCGGCCAAAAGCAGAAAATTTGCGTAGGCGATCAAAATGTACGGAATTTGTTTGCCGACTAGAAATTCAAGCCGCTTGGTTGGTGTCACGTAGAAATTGACAACTGACCCCAGCTCTCGTTCCCTTGCTACGCTTACGGCAGTCAAAACAGCTGGCAACATAATCAGTAAGATAGCAGGCATTGCCGGAGCCATCGCGGCGATGCTTTCAAAGCTCTGATTGTAGCGAAACCGGGGTTCGATCCTGGCGATATCTATCTGGCTTTTGCCATTGTTAAGGGCATATTCCGCGAGAAATGATTGGTGCAATCCGGAAACATAACCTTCAACTGTCTCACCTTTAAATGGGATAGCGCCGTCTACAGTTGCTAGTATCTGGGTCGGTTCACCCGTACTCATCTTTCGGTCAAAGTCAGGTGGCAACTCAACAACCAGAGAGACCTCACCTGCCACTAGACGGTCGCGCCCTTCGCTTGCGCTTTGCAGCGGCGATGTGGCTTTAAAGTAGGACGATCCGGCGTATTCAGCCGAATAAGCACGACTCTCCGGCCCCTGAGAAAGGTCAAGTACCGCGAATTCAAGCTCATCGATATCCAGCGTAATTCCAAAGCAAAAAACTAACATTAGGATAGCAGAACCCAGAAACGCGAAAGCCAAACGCACCGGGTCGCGAGCTACTTCAACGGTTTCGCGCCGCGCATATGCCAATATACGAGAAAACGCTCCTCCCCCGGCGTGGGATTTGGTCCTAAAACCCACTTCTGGCGCGACAACAGAGACTGGTTTTTCTGCTGCTTCCAATATCGAAATGAAGGCGTCTTCAAGGTTTTCCACCCCTTCAACAGCGATCAGGTCAGCCGGAGTACCTTCGGCTAGAACTCTACCAGCATGCATAAAAGAAACGCGATCACAGCGTTCCGCCTCACCCATGAAATGAGTGGACACAAAGATCGTTACCGACTCATTTCGCGACAGCTCAATCAACAAGTCCCAGAAGGAATCGCGTGCCTCTGGATCCACACCGGATGTTGGTTCGTCGAGTATTAGCACCCGCGGACGGTGGATCACTGCTACGGCTAGCGACAGTCGCTGTTTGATCCCTAGGGGCAGTGCCGTCGCCAACGTATGCCGGTGCTCCTCGAGCCCAAAGCGCTCAGTGAGTTCCGAAACACGTTGTTCTCGGTCGGCAATTGCAAATATCCGCGCATGCAATTGTAGGTTCTGATGGACCGACAACTCGCCATACAAGGAAAAGGCCTGGCTCATGTAGCCTATTTCACGCCTCATTTTTCGATCATATGCATCGACAGGGTTGTCAAACAGCAGTGCTTCACCTGAGCTGGAAGGTAACAAGCCAGTCAACATCTTCATTGTCGTGGACTTGCCGCAACCGTTTGATCCTAGAAACCCGAATATCTCTCCGCGATTGATTGTGAAGTCGACGTTGTCCACAGCAGTGAAATCACCAAAGCGTCGTGTCAGTCCACGCGCAACTATCACTGGGCTTGCTTCGATCTGCCCATTCGTTTTGTTTTTCCCCGCCGGTTCGATAGGCAACTCCCGTGCTCTCAGACGCCGATATGCAATTTCGAGGTCGACATCACTCCCTTTCAGTTCGGCGGGCTTCCCATGAAAGATGACTTGACCCGCGTCTATCGCGACAATCCGGTCAAAATCGTCGGCTTCTTCCATGTACGCCGTTGAAACCAATACCGACAGTTCAGGGCTTTTTGCTCGGATTGCATCAATCAAAGCCCAAAACTGCCGACGCGACAACGGATCGACCCCGGTCGTTGGCTCATCCAAAACCAAAAGTTTGGGGTCATGGATTAACGCACAGCAAAGACCTAGTTTTTGCTTCATCCCACCCGAGAGCTTGCCCATCAGACGGTCTTCAAACTGCGCAAGCCCTGTCGCAGCCAATAGCGCTGCGATACGGTCATCCCGCTCTGAATGCCCTTGAGCAAAGAGCCCTGAGAAGAACTCGAGGTTCTCGCGTACAGATAGCTCCGGATACAGGTTTCGACCCAGCCCTTGCGGCATGAAAGCGATGGCTGGGCAAATCCTGTGTCGATGGCCAGAATTGCCAATCGGGCCGCCTAAAACGTCGATATTGCCGGATTGCAGTTTCTTTGCGCCGGTGATCAAACCAAGCAGTGTAGACTTTCCCACCCCATCCGGCCCGATAAAGCCAACAAGCTGGCCGCCTGGCAGTTCCAACGAAACAGAATCCAATGCAACATGCTTGCGATAACGGTGCGTAACACCTGAAATGTGAATATCGCAGGCGTCATCCTCTACTCTCATTCGAACAGCTCTTCTGGGATGCGTTGTTCAAGCGCCTCAGGCCATGCAGCGACTGGGTTCAGCCGGATCACCGCGACACCGCGCAGACCGGTTTTGACGTGCTCAATCCGACTTTCAACCAAGTCTATTGGGATACGGACGCGAACGCGAAAAACCAGTTGCTCTCGCTCATCCAGGGTCTCGACCTGTTTGGGGGTGAATTGTGCCTCGGGAGAAACAAAGCTCACGTATGCAGGTATCGCATATTCCGGCAAAGCGTCGAGCACGATGCGAGCCTCAGCTCCAATGGGCAAAAGTCCGGCTTCACGCGCCGGAAGAAAAACTTCCATGTAAACATTTTCAAGGCCAAGCATAGTCAGGATTGGTTCGCCCGCGCCAACCACCTCTCCGGGTTCTGCAAGCCGGTAAAGCACGCGTCCTGGCAAAGGTGCCACTAGAGCGCTGTCTTCAATCTGTGCCTCAATCCTGCGCACTTCCGCCTCAGCGGCAGCAATACGGCTTTCTGCGGTTGCAACTCGGGCTTTGGCGGCGCCCAATACTGCTGTAGCAACCTTATGAGTGGTATCGCGATCTTCAAAAATAGTTTTGGAGATATTTTGTCCTGCCAGCAACGCCGTGGCACGATCAAGCTCTTGCTCAGCCCTGCGCTGTTCGCTTTCGCGTTGCACAACGAGCGCTTCTGCTTCGGCCTTTGTTTGATTTGCCAATGCTACTTCGGCTTTAGCCCGGTCCAGGGCGGCAGATAGCTCCTCTATGTCCATTTCGGCCAGGATTTGACCGGCTGCAACCATACTGCCCTCTGTTGCCGTTACCGTCGCAACCCGACCTGCATTAGTTGGTGCTATTTCGACTTGTTCCGCTTCAACCCGCCCGTTTCCTTTCGCAAATCCGACCGGTAATTCATTGTCATCCTCGGCAACAACGACATACAGCAACGCACCAGCAATTACTAAACCAGCCAAAATAAGAAAAACCGATAGGTTTTTGGTCATAGCGTTTCACCTGAAACAGGGTTTCTGGCGCAGAGTTTAGTGTCTCAAAAGACTCAAAGCCTTGTTTTGGATCAAAACCGATCCGGGCACCTCAGTTCCAAGCAACTGTTTGTATGAACACTGGTTTGGGTGTTGCAGGCTCTTTCGCGGTGGGTTGGAAGAAGTAGACGTGAAGCGCTTTTGTTATCAGTTTGGTATTGAAACGGGTTGTCTTTATGGCCGCCCCGGCTTGGCCTACACTGACAGGACCTCAGAAATCGAGATTTCGAGAAAGGTTCTGCCATGATACGCTTCTATAGAAACTGGACGTGCGAAGGTCATGTTTTTCGAGGTAGTTTTCTGGCTATCGACGCGACGGTTTTGGCATGAGAGATACGATCAGCCCCTCTTCGGAACTCGCCGCTATAGTGGCACGATGGATCAACGCCTACGGTCGGGGCGATGGAGAGACGGTGGCACATCTATTTTCTGACGACGCTGCCCTGTCATACTTTGGCTCAGCACACGGCGAGGCTTGGAAAGGCGATGCGCTGCGTCGCGGTATGGAGCAATACATCGGTGAGGTTCCACGGTTCAAGTGGCACCCAAAAGACCTGAGAGGATTTGAATGCGGATCACTCGGTTGGGTCGAATGGGAAGCAAGCATTGAGGGTATTGAAACAGGACAGATCGCGCACCTACGTTCTACGGTCATTCTGAAACTCGACAAAGGATCCTGGAAGATTGTGCACGTTCACAATTCCCTACCGGTCAACAACGTAGAGGGATTTGGGTATGAGGCCCGAGGCTTTGAGGAACTGCTTGATGCCGCCCTCTCTACACCCCACGAACTCGGCCAAAGTGGTATAGCGACCATCATGTTCACCGATATCGCGGACAGCACAAAAATCGCTGAGGCTATAGGCGATACGCTTTGGAGCGACGCCCTCGGAAGACATCTGCGACTTGTTGAAACGCAGATCGTCGGGAGTGGTGGACGTACGGTGAAATCACTGGGAGACGGGGTGATGTCGTCTTTTGCTTCCGCAAGGGCAGCATTGCTGGCAGCTCAAAATATTCAACAGGCGAACGCGGCGGAAACAAACGAGCCAAAGTTGCGGGTTCGCATCGGCTTGCATACCGGCGAAGTGATAACTTCTGATGCTGATCACTTCGGGACTGTTGTCAACAAAGCAGCACGTATAGCCGCCCTGGCAGCACCAAGTGACATCCGCGTCTCGGATGCCACACGGATCATGGTGGGCGGATCACAGGAGTTTCAGTTTGCCGAGCAAATGACTGTTCCGCTTAAAGGTCTCGAAGGAGAGCATACAATTTTCAAACTCAACTGGCTTGAGACAACTTGAGACCGTAAGCATGAAAACAGAAATCCCAATGCAACTAATAATGTACTCGAGTGAAGTCCCAATCTAGACACCCAAAGCTTATGTTAACACGCAATTTAATAGCCTAATCGGGAAGCCGGGTTGAAAAGCGGAGCGGCGCCAACATGACTTCTGAAAGCAAAATAACTTATCTTTCTGACAAAGACTTGGAAGGTTTAGGTATCCAACCTTCGGAAGTTGCCGACGCGATTGAATCTGCGCTGATAGCCAAGGCAAGTAAGCAGCTTCATACGTCCCCCAAGACAGCCATTTTGCCCGGGGATGGACGGTACGCAATGTCGACCTTGGCAGTAGGAGATGATGGGTTCATCGTGACCAAACAGGTAACGGTGTGTCCGAACAATCCGGCAAAGGGGCTCCCTGCGATTAACGGCGCTATCATGGTAATGGACGGGCAAACCGGGGTTCTCCGGGCAGTCTTAGGGGCAAATTGGGTAACGGCTGTTAGAACAGCGGCACTGTCAGTCGTCGCCGCGCGTCGACTTGCTGATCCAAATGCTGAGGCAGTGGCTTTTGTTGGGGCCGGCGTGCAAGCTCACTCCCATTTGGTTGCGTTTTCCGAGGTTTTCCCCTTGAAAAGCATTCGTGTGTTCGGACGTGGCAAAGCGAATGTCGACAAGCTTTGTCGTCGGGCTCGGGACATGGACCTCGACGCCCAAACAGCCACCAGTGCCAAGGACGCCTTGCGTGATGCCGATCTGGTAGTGACATCAATAACTTTGGACTATTCCATCGAACCTTTTCTGGATGCCCGATGGCTAAAGCCGACTGCCTTCGCCGCCATTACGGATGCCTGCATTCCGTGGCTTCCAGAGGGTATGACCGCTTTCAAAACTGTTATTGTTGACGACCGAAAACAGGAATCTGAAAGCGATAAACCAATGCTGCCATATCAGCGAGTAACAGGGGACTTGACGGAAATTGTCTCGGGAGCAGTCGATACCACTTTGAGCGAGAAACCGGCTGCATTCGCTTTCAGAGGGATTTCTTTGGGAGATTACGCAACAGCGGTACTCGCAGTTCGTCGGGCCGCCGAGGTACGAGCTCGGCAAAAGTAGGATTCTTTCGGCTTTGGGCTCAACGCTGCCATTTTCTGCGATGAGCATGATTGACCGCTCGCAGCCCCGAACGGTCTTTCAAAGCTGGAAATTAAAACCTCAGCTACCGTGGCTCGCTCCGACCGATTTTATGCTAAAGTAAGCAGGCACCAATTGGAGATTGTTAGCTCGGAGCAACGGAGATGGAACGCAAATTTGCGGCCATTCTGGCCACCGATAAAGGGACCCAAATGGCCAGCACCTTTCAGAACCTTTAGTTCAACAAGCTTGCCTTGTTCGCAGACCAAATTGGGCATTCTTCCAGCGGCAAAAAATATGTTTCCACATGTTGCATGCTTGCTATGACTTGCCGCTGGTCTACAACTGGTGTCGTCAATCAGGAATGCCTGCGGCTGCCAGCATTTTATAGTAGGCGTCATAGATTTCTGGTTTTGCGACAGAGATACGAGCGCGCATATGCCGGAACATTGAAACGCTAAAATCGGGTTCCCGCGACATGTGAATACGTGCGAGTTCTCTAGCTCGGCTCTCATTGCCGAGAGCCATTTCCGCCACAAGTTCGTTCAGGCGAAAGACAGTCACAGTATTATGAAATGCACGCATTTTTTGGGCGGTTTCTCTTAGATCGCGCCAGTTCCCTTCCGCGATTTGCGACAGGCTGATACCCATGTGGACACGGTAGTTTAGTGGGTCATTCGGGTTAAGTCGGAGCGCCTCCCTGGCATGTGCCTGTGCCGTTTGTGCTTGGCCCATCAGGCCATGCAGCACGCAACTGGATCCCCAGGCTGAAACGCAATTTGGGCTTCTCTCGACGACTTGATCCACAAGTGACAAACCATACTCTGTATCCTCCGACAGAAACGCGAGTACGTAACCGGCATATGCTTGCGCCTCTAGGTCAAGATGTGATGCCGCCAGAGCCTCATGTGCCAGCTGAATTGCGCAATCAAATCGGGCCTCGTTTGGACGCGTATCCGGGTTCCATAGCAAAGTGCGGATCCAGCCTCGAAGAGCGCTTGCCAATGGGTACTCACTTGAGAGTGAAAGAGCTTTTGACAAATGGTCGTCTGCTTCAGTGAAATTGAACCTGTAGATCAAGGACTGCGCACGTAGGAAGTGATCATAGGCTCCAAGGGTGTCAGGGCGCTTGTGAGCAGCACGGTCTATTTCAGCTTGTCGGATACCTGGCGCAATCGAAGCAACGACAGCCTCGGTAATCTGGTCCTGAAGCTCAAAAACATCATCGAGCTTGCCATCGTATCGATCCGCCCAAACATGAGACCCGGTTTCCGCATCAATCAGCTGACCCGTGACACGCAACCGGTCACCAGCGCCGCGAACGGACCCTTCCAATATATAGCGGACACCAAGCTCTCGGCCGATACGACGCACATCAACCGAAAGCCCTTTGTAAGAAAAAGAGGAGTTTCGGGCGACCACGAATATCCAGGGCACTCTGGACAAGCTGGTGATTATATCTTCGGCTATACCTTCTGCAAAGTAATCCTTTTCAGCGTCAGGCGACAGATTGTCAAACGCCAATACGGCCACCGAAGGCTTGTCTGGGCGAGATTGAATTATCGGGGATTCAGTAGCAAATGCTGTTTGTACCGAGTAAGCAGTTACAGGGCGTGTGATATTCTTCAGATATTGCGGCCCCAATTCGGTGAACGATACATCCACCTTACCCACAAGGTCTTCGTAAACCCGACCTGAAACGATGATCCCTCCGGGAGGAGCAAGACTTTCCAGCCGGGCCGCGATGTTGACGCCGTCACCAAGAACATCACCGTCGTCATCAAAAACATCGCCCGCGTGAATTCCCATACGGAATTGCATTTCCGGACTTTGCCCGCGCGCCCCGTTCCGCTCAGCCATCTGACGTTGCATCGTTTCCGCACATGCCAGCGCATCTACAACCGAGGAAAACTCTGCAAGAAAACCGTCACCGGTTCTTTTGAATAGGCGTCCGCCATTCAGGCCGACATGCGGCTCCAGCGCCCTAAAGTGGCCCCTATATGTGTGCAATGCGGCTTCCTCGTTAGCACTGACAAGCGCGCTATAGCCAACAACATCAGCCACGAGTATGGCAGCCAAGTACCGCTCCAAACAAAATCCTCCCGCGTATCCATTGTGAAGGAGTGTCAAAGGGATATTAGGGGTTTCGCGCATAAATCGCGATCAATATTCAATGAACATCAGTGACCGAATAACGACACGCAAGCTTTTTGCTTTTGGGTAAATTAGGCAGAAGCGGACCTCGAAAAACCGAACTTTGTAATTTCGACTTTACACCGCAGCACAGGCACTGGAGCAAGGTGCCGCGTATGACTGCCTTGAGGGCAAAACGAGCTTCTAGCCGCGAATGCAAGGTTTTCGCTTGGCACTTTGAAAGGCCTTCCTACTCGGGTGCCATCAAAATTCTAGGTTCAGCGCCGCATGCTTGCTATCGTTTCATTAAGGGTCCATTGGCGGAAATCAGAATGACGATACGGGCGTCTTCAAGGAAGGCATTCGAGTACAGAACACGTCTCACCGACAATCGGATTTGGGACATGTTCGCGCTGCGCCAAGGAGATGTGATTGTTGCAACACCGCCAAAGTGCGGAACAACATGGACGCAAGCCCTTGTGCTGTCGCTCTTGTTTGAAAAGCCAGGTATGGACAAGGTCATGGATGACCTGTCGGTTTGGCTCGACCCTGCGTTTCGAGATCAACTCCCCATAGCTCGAATGTTCGAAGCTCAAAGCCACAGAAGATGCATCAAGACCCATACGCCTTTTGACGGCATTCCTTTCGGTCCAGATTGCACCTACATCGCGGTGTTCAGACACCCAATCGACGCACATTTTTCGATGCGCCGACATGTGGCAAACCTGAAGGAAGACCTGATCCAAGACAGGTTCCCGGATGAGCCGACAGCTTCATTCGCCCTTTTTCTTGGTGAGACCGTTCGAGAGGAGATGGCCGATGGGATCACCCTTGAGGCCATCGTTCATCACTTCAAGTCCTTCAAGTCAAACATCCAACATCCCAACATACACATTTTCCATTACGCCGATATGCGGCGCGATTTGCTCTCTCATACTAGGCTCCAGACTCATTGATTTACAGCCAGAACAGCACGGTAGCTGCTAGAGCGATAGCCGAGAGGAATACCTTTGGGCATCTGTCATA
>NZ_JBQFWR010000032.1:0-14129 GCF_056540425.1 Ruegeria sp. AN6 | reverse complement strand
AATAGATTACTCATGTTATACCCCTGAAACTCAGGGGCTTGAATCATGCAGCCGAGATGACGGCAACCAAATTAATGGGTCCAGAACCTAAGGAAGTTATCCGCGACCACCACCCAGTTTGAAATGATCGCGCCTCCGATGACCAGCGCAAAAAGTAGCATAGAGACCTTGCTAAAGACTGGTTCGACAGCGGCTACAATCCGCGGCGCCAATGACCGCGCGGTCACCCCGACTAGGATTGGAGAAGCTGTTAAAAAAAACATTGCTAAAGCCGTCGAAGAGATGTCGATAGCGGGCGCAGTTGCCCCCATGAACATCTGCATCGAAAACCCCAGGATAAGCGGTACGGTAACGACACAAGTCAGACTGAAGACTGCTGTAAGAGTAACGGACAAAGCAACATCCCAATTCGAAAGCTTGGTTACGATGTTACTGATCGCCCCGCCCGGACAGGCCGCTAAAATCATAATGCCAACGGCTGTCTCGGCGGAAATCCCAAAGATAAAGATCACCATCAAAGCGATGCAAGGCAGCAAAATGATCTGGTTGAGAGCCCCGACGCAAAAGGCACGTGGACGACGTCCGATGCGTTGAAAGTCAGCCGCGGTGAGTCCGAGGCCAAGGCAGAACATGATGACAACAACTGCGAGCGGCAACAGCACAGATATAAAAATTTCGCCCATCTACCATGACCTCTATGACTGCATGCTTCCGCACGCTTTCGGACGATACCGTTCAGAAAACCTGATGACGAGTTTTATCAGTTTGGCGCATTTATCCTAAAGCGCCCGAAGATCGAGGCTGTCTTTATTTATTATACCTATCACAGGGTTGGACGATCTGGTGTGAAAGATCTTTCCAGTGCTAATCTCACTGTATGGCAAGTGTAACTTACGCATTCGCCCGCGCGATGGCCAACGCCGCCGGGATGACGCTGAACGACGATGGCGCCCTGATTTCGAATGGCGCTGTCGTGCTGCGTTTACCAGAAGCTCAAGACGGCCAATTGGCGGATGATGCGTATTTCGATTTGATAGATTGGATTCGTGCGCAACAAGCGGACGAGGCCGCGTTGGTTGAGGCCTATGCAAACGCGATTGCGACCGATGATCTCGGCGTACTTGGCCTGGCCGTTAAGACAGCTCCGACCTTGCGGCAATCATTGCAACGGATCGAGCGCTATTTTCGTCTCGTCACGGACACTGCAGTTTACAGACTTGATGAAACCGGCGACCCGGTTCTTTGGATTTTTGAAGGACAAACACCACATCGCGCCGCCTTGGAGCTGCGCAACGAATGCGCGCTTGCGGCCTTTGCGAGGAACATGCATCGGTTTGTGGGTGATGGGTTGTCGCTCGCATATGTCACGTTTCAGCATGCATGCAGACAAGAGCCAGAACATTACGCCGAATATTTCGGGTGCCCGGTTCGATTTGGGAGCGCCCACAACGCCATTGCTATGCGCCCTGCTATGCTGGAAAGCGAAAATCGTCTTGGCGATCCGGGCTTGTCAGATTTCATGACGAAGCACCTGGATGAGGAGTTCAACTCTCGCGATGACGACACCTCACTGAGCCAAGCAATTGTCCACCGGCTTACGCCAGCCCTTAGTAACGGCGCACCGCAGGCAGCGCATGTCGCCCAAGAGATGGGAATGAGCGAGCGCACTCTTTACCGCAGGTTGGCCGAAGAAGGGCTGACCTATCGCGACGTTCTTGGTCAGGCACAAGTTGCACTCGCTCGTGACCTGCTCCGTGACGGTAAGGCTTCCATAGCCGAGATCGCATTTATGACCGGGTTTTCGGAACAGAGCACGTTCAGCCGCGCCTTCAAGCGCTGGGTTGGCCAGGCTCCGGCACGATTCAGGCAGCAGGCGACCTCCGACTAGGCACACACCTCAAGACCACATGGCAGGTTCGGCCAAAACCTTGGCAGGGCGGGCCGATACCTCAATCGATGTGGCGCCTAACTTCTTCTTTGTCAGATCCACCTGGGGCGCTCCCGAGTAAAGCAAACCCATTTGCCCCTCTCAGACAAAGGAAATTTGCAATGAGCAATCATGACCACAAACATGGAGCAAGCTGCGCTTGCGACGTCACGCCCGAACGCGTTGATATGGCGCGCCGGCGACTCTTGCAACAAGCCGCCGGTGCGGCCGCGGCAGGTACAACAATAGTGGCTGGCGGGCAGGCCCTTGCCGCGACCGACGAAGCACGCGCCTACTATGCTGACCCGGAAAATCCAGGCCTTCCCCAAATCGACATGACCATCGAGCCGGGGCGTACTGCGCTTGTGGTGACCGACCCCCAGATTGATTTTTTGTCAGAGGACGGTGTGACGTGGGGTGTCGTTGGCGAAAGCGTGACCGAACAGGGCACGGTCGATAATATCGAACGGCTTTTCATTGCCGCCAAGGCTGCGGGGATGCCGGTCTTCATCTCGCCCCACTATTACTACCCGCATGACCACAAGTGGGAGTTCGAGGGCACTCTGGAAGCCACGATGCACAGCATCGGCATGTTTGACCGCCTGGGACCGCTCAATTTGGACAACTTCGAGGGCTCAGGTGCCGACTGGATGCCGCAATACAAGAAGTACATCGAGGATGGCGAAACCATCATTTGCTCGCCACACAAGGTTTACAGCCCTGCTCAGAATGACCTGAACCTGCAATTGCGTAAACGCAAGATCGACAAGGTGATCCTCGCGGGGATGTCGGCGAACCTGTGTACGCAGGCGCATCTCTACGAGCTGCTGGAGCTGGGCTACGAAGTCGCTGTCGTTCGCGATGCCACAGCCGGGGCCAAGGTGCCTGAAGGTGACGGGTATCTCGCCGCCATAATCAACTTCCGAATGGTCGCCAACGGCGTCTGGTGGACTGACGACGCGGTTGAGCGCATTGGCCAATCGGCCTGACCCAAATCGATCTTCAAATTTGATCCTGACATCCTGAAAGGACATATCATGACACGCATCTTTACATTTCCCGCACTTACAACAGCGTTGACCCTCGCCCTGGCGGCGGCGGCATTGGCTGACGATGAATACAACGTTTCGAACAGTCTTACCTTGACCGGGCAGCCCCTCGGCATGCATGGCGTCGATCCTGTATCGATGTTTGAAGCCGAAAAACCCGAAATGGGCAACGCCACTTTTACATCGGCCCATGATGGAGTGGACTACTATTTTGTGTCGCAGGCAGCGCAAGCCACATTCGAGGCGGATCCGACGGCACATCTGCCTCAATTCGGCGGGTTCTGCGCCTTTGGCGTCTATGTAGGCAAGAAGCTTGATGGCGATGTTCGGTATGCCGATATCGTGGACAACAAGCTCTATCTCTTTGTGAATGAGGACATCTTCAAGAAATACCTTGAGGACAAAGAGACCGTGATCCAAGGCGCCCATGCCAAGTGGGCAGACATCCACCACACGCCTGTCAGCAGCCTTTGATCGAGGAATTTGGTGGCTTTTGCCGGTCGGAGCCACCGCTGCCTCTCCCCTCCCCAAAAGGCCGGCATTTCTCCAAGACGCCCTGTCCGCAATGACAATTCGCGAGCGTCGAAAACTCTTCCCAAAGGAAACCAGACATGACTGATTTTGAGACCTATACAATCGCCTCAGCCCCTGATGCCGCGAAACCAATTCTGGAAGCATCGCTGAAAGGATATGGTTTTGTGCCCAACCTTTATGCGGCCATGGCTGAAGCGCCCGCAATTTTGGAAGGCTATACGACACTTTCCAACATCTTTGGAAAGACCAGCCTGTCAGAGACTGAGCGCCAGATCATCCTTATGACTAACAACCGGTTGAACGGGTGCAAGTACTGCATGGCCGCCCATACCACTCTTTCACAGATGGCCGGTGTCCCCGAAGACGTGATCGCAGCGTTACGCGATGGCAGCCCTATCGCCGACCCCAAATTGGAAGCACTGCGCAAATTCGTCATCGTGATCAACGAAAGCCGAGGCTGGCCCAGCGACGCACAGGTCGAGGCGTTTCTGACGGCTGGCTATACCCGCCAGACCATGCTGGAAGTCATCCTTGGCACAGCGTTGAAAATCCTGTCGAACTATACGAACCATGTGGCGGAAACGGCTTTGGATGATGCGTTTGTCCCAAATGCATGGACCGCCTCATCCGCGGCGGCGGCTGAATAGCGCGATTTTGCCTAATTGTTGGTCTTGCGCTTAGGCCTGAGTTTGGTTCTGGCCAATAAGGGAATCCGATTTGAGACGTTCGACCGCAAAATCAACAAAAGCGCGTACCTTCGCAGACACGGTTCGACCCTCTTGATGCACAAGATGGATGGGAACCTCGGGTGGCTCATATGACTTCATGACAGTCTTGAGCCGCCCATCTGCAATGTAGGGTGCCACCTGATACGACAAAAGCCGTCCGATCCCATGACCTTGCAACGCCAACTCAATCACGGCGTCATTAGTATTCATGCTGATGCGTGGGTTCACTCGTTTGGTTATGCTCTTTCTACCGCTTTGAAAATGCCATTGGGCGGATGTATTCAGGGCAGTAGAATTAATGATCGCGTGGCAGGACAAATCATCCGGAGTTTCAGGTTTGCCATGCGATTCAAGGTAAGTTGGCGACGCAAATAGTATCTGATTTACCGCACCGCACCTAACGGCCATCAAACTGGAATCAGCGAGGTTGCCAATTCTGATACCAACGTCGAGACCCTCATCAATCAGATTTACTACGCGGTCCACATAAAGAGTGCGTGCCGATAGCTTCGGATAAAGATCCAGAAATTCGCCCAGAAGCGGAGTGATGAACATACGACCAAACAAGACCGATGCGGTGACACTTAGTTCCCCGGTTGGTTCGGCATAGGAACCGAAAGCGGCGCGCTCGGCCTCTTCAAGATCAGCCAAAATACGTCTGGCATCCTCAAAAAACCTTTGTCCACTATCAGTCAGCATCACCGAGCGCGTGGTGCGCACAAAAAGACGGATCCCCAGGCTGTCCTCAAGCATGGAAACCATTCGGGTCACTGTTGGCGGTGACATGTTGAGGTGGCGGGCCGCCGCGGCAAAACCTTTCAACTCGGCCACCTTCACAAAGACGTTTAGCGCGTGAAATCTGTCCACATCATTATTCCACTTTTTGGAATAATATATTGCCAAGTATCTGAATTCCGCAACATAGAAGCTCTGATTAACTTCACCTCAGTCCCAGGGCATCGCCCAGACCGAGATGGAGAATTCAATGGCACGACCCTTTGCAGAGATCAGCTTCACGCCTTCCGTGCGCGAAACGCAGGCCAAAAATGGTTCAGCGAACGGTTACGCGAAGTTTCTGGAAGGCACCCGTCACGAGGACCTGATCAGCCCGATTGAGGCCAGCTTCATCGCGCAAAGGGACGGCTTCTATCAGGCCACGGTCTCAGAAACCGGCTGGCCTTATGTGCAATTCCGCGGCGGTCCAACGGGTTTTCTGAAAGTGTTGGATGAACGGACACTTGCCTACGCCGATTTCCGCGGCAACCGGCAGTACCTCAGCACTGGGAATCTGCTGGGCAATGACCGCATCTCGCTGATCCTGATGGACTACCCCAATCAGAAGCGTCTCAAGATCTGGGGTCAGGCGATGATCATTGGTGCCGAGGACGATCCGGCCCTGATGCAGCGCCTGAGAGCGCCGGACTATCGCGCTCACCCGGAGCGGGCGGTTGTGATCAAGCTTGAAGCGATGGACTGGAACTGCCCACAGCACATCCCCCAACGCCTGACCTTTGAAGAGTTTGAAGATTATCTGGCCCCGTTTCGCACTGAGCTGGCAGCGCTGAAAGCACGAAACGCAAGGCTCGAAGCGTCGCTCGGACAGCAAAACTGACCAGTGTCAATCCTGGCGTGTTCAGACGCGCCCCCCGTAACCCAATGAAAGGAAATACCCATGTCGCGCAATTTGAAATCCATCCTGAGCGCCAGCATTCTCGCGCTTTCAATCGCTGCACCAATTGCACCAGCTCCTGCAATCGCAGCAGGGACCGAAATTGAGGCCACGCGGGCCGTCTATTTCCGCACCGAACAAATCGACGAAGTCAGTATCGCTTATCGTGAGGCCGGAGATCCGAGCAGGCCCACCGTCCTGCTGCTTCATGGCTTTCCGACTTCCTCGCATATGTTCCGTAACCTTATCCCGGAACTGGCCAAGAACTACCACGTGATCGCGCCCGATTTCCCCGGATTTGGCGCGTCGGACATGCCGATGGCCGAAAACTTCGAGTATTCTTTCGCAAATATCTCTGGAATGATGACGGCGCTGCTCGACCGGAAGGGTGTCGATCAATATGCGGTCTATCTGATGGATTACGGTGCCCCGGTTGGTTTCCGTATGTTTGCGGAACAGCCCGAGCGGGTAACCGGCTTCATCATTCAAAACGGGAATGCTTACGAGGAAGGGCTGCGTGAATTCTGGGATCCAATCAAAGCTTATTGGGCCGACCCATCGCAAGAGAATGGCGACCAGCTTCGTGGTTTCCTCACTCTGGATGCCACCAAATGGCAGTTCACTCACGGTGTTCAGAAACCCGAGTCGATCAGCCCGGATAACTATTGGCACGTCCAATACCTACTCGACCGCGAAGGCAATCAGGAGGTGCAACTCGAACTCTTCCTGGATTACGGCACCAACGTTGCCGAGTACCCAAAATGGCAAGCGCTGTTTCGCGAGCATCGACCCCCGGCACTGCTGATGTGGGGTAAGAATGATCACATTTTTCCGGTCGAAGGCGCCTATCCCTATCAACGCGATCTGAATGATCTCGAATTTCATCTGCTCGATACGGGTCACTTCGCGCTGGAAGAATATGGGCCCGAGATTGCGGCGCAAATGACCGCCTTTCTGAACCGCATCACCGCCGCCAGCAACTGACGTAAAACTGGCCGCACCATGCCCAAAGGTGCGGCCGACGCATGGAGAAAACCAATGAATACGCAAGCAAAAACTGTCAGACAGGTAACGGTTGAAATCGTACACGGCGTTGTCGACGGTGGCGCCGGTGGAAATCCCGCAGGCGTCGTCCTGGATGCTGATGAATTGGGCGAACAGGATATGCAAACCGTCGCGGCAAGGGTTGGAATGTCCGAAACGGCCTTTGTGTCGGAGTCCAAGACAGAGGGCTTCAAACTGGATTTCTTCACACCGAACAGGCTCATCGCTCATTGCGGTCATGCAACAATTGCCGCCTTCTCTCACCTTGACGCGCTGGGCCGGATTCCCAATCCCAACACCTCGAAGGAAACAGTTGATGGGCCAAAGGCCGAGTATTTTGCCGGCCGAGCACCGCTGTCTGATCCGATCAGCGCAGATGAGATCAGAGCGCGCAGCCGCAGCCTAACTGAACAGGGCGTTGCACCCTAGGCCAGGCGCGTAAACAACCGCTAGCGCCGCGCGGGCTTACTCTTGCGACGATCCTACGGTCAAAATCTTCCCATTACTCCAAACTAGCGCCTCATAACAAACTTCGGCTCCTGCGCTTCCGCACCAACCACCGTCTCGTCCAATAAGCAGTATACGATCAGGCCCCCAGTCAATAAGACGCCAACCCGTTGCCTGCCACGACATGGTTTCACCGTCGACGATAAGATTGAGCATGCAACCACCTGTTCCGCAGTACATAGAAGCAGCAGAAGAGCAGGAATACTGACTTTCATCTACGAGTTCAGCCTTAGCCGTGCCAAACTGGGAGCGCAGCTCGATCTCGGTCACGGCGTCACCCTGATCGAACTCTCCATTCTCGAAGTCTTTGCAATCAGCGGCTGCTCTTTCGATGATCTGTTGTGCTTCCTGGGAGGCGGCGAAAACTGTTGTGGCGCAAAACATTGCGGCGACCATCGATGCCAGAAGCGCTGCAAACAAAGATTTCACTCTTTTCATGCTTTCCTCATCGTTTGAATTCAGTGATATCCTGCCAAAGTAGCTTCGTAAGAGGCGGTTTCGCCGAAGTTTTCCATCACCCATTCCGGATCGTAGTAGGTGTCGAGATAACGGTTTCCGTCGTCACACAGAATAGTGACAATGGAGCCAGATCGTCCGGCAGCCTCCATCTCTTGCGCAACTTGCAAAGCGCCCCAAAGGTTTGTGCCTGTTGATGGGCCTGCCCGCCGCCTGATCCGATCTTCAAGCCAGAGCATTGTCGCAATGCTTGCCGCATCGGGCACTTGGATCATACGGTCGATTACATCTGCCAAAAATGACTTTTCTACCTTGGGACGTCCGATACCTTCAATGCGACTTGAACAGGGGCGGGTCAGGGTCCTGTCTCCAGTTCGAAAGCTATCAAAAAACACTGAGTTTTCGGGGTCCACAACAACCAATTCACTATTAAAGCCTTTGTAGCGAATGTACCGCCCCAGCGTTGCTGAAGTTCCGCCAGTTCCCGCGCTCATCACAATTACCGATGGAATTGGATGTGGCTCTCGTTCCATCTGGCGAAAAAGGCTTTCTGCAATGTTGTTGTTTCCTCTCCAATCCGTCGCCCGCTCGGCGTACGTAAACTGATCCATGAAGTAGCCACCGACTTCAGCTGCCAGTTCAACCGAGGCCTGGTGCATGTCCGGCGCCGCATCGACGAAGTGGATTTCCCCACCTTGGAACCGGATTAGGTCGATTTTGCTCTTGGCGGTAGATTTTGGGAGAACCGCGGTAAAAGGCACTCCGATCATACGGGCGAAGTAAGCTTCTGAAACGGCAGTGCTGCCAGACGAGGCTTCGATTACACGTGTCCCTTCCTTTATTTTCCCGTTTACAAGTGCATAAAGGAAAAGCGAGCGCGCCAACCTGTGCTTGAGACTGCCGGTCGGATGGGTACTTTCATCCTTGAGGTAGAGGTCTACGCCCTTCAGTCCCCGAACGGGTAGCTTGAAAAGGTGCGTATCGGCAGAGCGATGTGCATCCGCATTGATCTTAGCTATCGACTCCGAAATCCAATGATCCATGCCTCTACTCAATCTCCCCGCTTAGCGCCCGTCAAGCTTGGGAAAACCGTCTTGAGGATTTATGGGGATGCAAGCATGCGTCACCAATAGGACCGACTGTCCATCTAACGGGCAGGAATACCTATCGTGCCAGATTGTGCTTCAATGAACAGCCAGTGATTAAGAGGGAAAAATGTTAGGGTACTATAGGCGACGACTTGAACCCCAAGGAGAACCAGGCCGAATACATGAATGAGTGCAGGTATTTGATCTTCGTAAGCAAGCAGCAGAATTGACACGATCTGGCCGATGCAAATTGCTGCAACAAATATTCCAATATCAATCAACAAAAAGTTGCGCTCAAATATCGCTGTGTACGCTGTGAATACTATTACAATCAAAATAGCAGTAATTGCGAGGCTAACTCCTTTAGCACTAAATACGTCCCTTCTTGTAAGTCGGGGTGGAAGCGGCATTAGGCAGGCCCAAAACAATCCTGGCCAAAAAGCCAGCTTTAAGTGTTCCCAAATTGACTCGTTGACAGCTGCCACAAGCGCCATTGGCTTCCAACTTCCAAGCAAAACAAATGCAAAGTGCAGCCCGGACCCAAGTAGGATCATTAGGATCGCCCCTATCGCTTCGAGCCAAACTATTCGGGACGAAGCTTCCAGCATGTTTGGATCTCCCAATCCTGATTGTTGAATACTCTGCTTAGATTCTCAAAAGTGAAATGCCCGCAGACATCGAAGGTCTAGAAATAACTTTCACCCCCCATTGGTGAGCGGCAATGTCCAAGTTCTTGTAAGAGTCTGTAAAATTGACCCTTCCTGATTTTTAACCCCAGTTGCTGTCATTGCCATGTTCTAAATTGGACCGTAGGCTGAATAAAAAACGGGGTAGAGCATGCACGCTACAAGGTGGGTAATTTTATCGGCTGGATCTATCGCTCTAGCCACAGCGTCGTGTACAGATTTGTATCCTGACGCCGATGTCATGCCCACTCGCGCTGATGGGGCAGCCTTTTTCTCAGAAAACTGTACTTCTTGTCATGGTGTGGGTGGTAGAGGCGGTGGCCCGGCAAGCAGCGGTCTTTCCGTTGAGCCAACAGATTTGACAACATTGAGCGCGAAGAACGCAGGCACTTTCCCTCAAGCACGGGCCCTAAGCTACATCTATGGCGACCCGGGAAACAGCCATCTTGCTCGGGTTATGCCGGAATTTGGCGGGGAAATGGCCGAAGACCTGGTTCCGGTCGAAATCGAGGGTGTCTTGACGCCCACCCCGCGCGAGTTAGCAGGGTTAATGTTTTTCTTAGAAGGCATCCAACAGTAGATTAGTGTTCTTGGCGTTAGGTCAGTAATTGATCGTTTGCCGGTTTTCTGGACTTACACCTTTTTTGACCCGGTGACTATTGCAGACCTAACACTGTGAAGCGCAGTTTTCTGCAGCGCGTAAGCAGTCACTCAAATTCCTTTGACCGAATTGGGGTGTCGAACCCAACACTGGCAGACTGCGACGCGACATATGATTTATGTCAAAGAGCTGAGCGCTTTCACATGCTAAATTTCGAATGTTAAATGGTAAAGCTGTTCTGAGCTCGTTGCTGCCTGTCCCCATCAATCGGTTTTGGGCCACAGGATAGCAAATGTTATATGGTAAAGGACCGACGTTGACCGGGGGGAAGATGTCGGTCCATTTTTGTTGTAGTGAACTCTCGTTTAGCAAAGGACCTCCGGCTTATGAGGTACTTCATGATCGTTGCAAGCATGGGCATTTCTTCGGTTGCAACGATATCTGCGGCAGATGAGTTTTTGGACCTTGGTAAAGACCTCTTTGTTGAGCATTGCGCCAGATGTCACGGAAACGATGCAACCGGGAAAGGACCTGACGCAGCTGACTTGAAAACAGTGCCTGCTGATTTAACAAGGATTTCCGAACGCAGAGGGGGTGTGTGGCCCATGTTGGAGGTCATGTCGATCTTAGACGGTTACTTGAAAGTACAAGAACCTCGCGATGACATGCCGATAATCACCGAATTGAATGACGGCCCTGCTGTCGAATTCGATACGGGCAACGGTTTGGTTACGCAAATTCCTTCCAGACTTATCGAAATTGCTGAGTATTTGGAGAGTATTCAGTCTCCGAAGCCGGAACGATATGTTCCGTGAAGTTCTGCTCCGCATTTGTGTACGCTAAAGAGTGCTGCGTTGGGCGGTTTCCGTAGTCGCCAAGAAGCAACGAATATGAGGATCGCGTTGTGGACGATGCCGTCGCGGTCTGGCCTAGCTTGCTTCAATATCAGGACTCGCGCTTCACAGCGGTCTAATCCAAGACTTCTTGTAACACTTCACCGCTCGCACCATTGGGACGCGCCGTGCTCAATAATGCAGACAGTGTGGATGCGAGTGCAGTCGTGCAAACACGGCGTGCGACCCGTTGCGGTTTTAAGTTCGGTCCAGCAAAGATAATCGGCACATGTGTGTCACCGCGCCACGGTGACCCGTGGGTGGATGTGACGGACAGACCATCGAAGTCTGCGATGAACCAGCCGGGTTTGAAGACTACGTATATGTTCCCGGATCGGGTCGGATGATAGTTGTTGCGGATCAAGCGCATGATGTCGGTATCGGGCAGGAGGTTTGCTTCGATAGCCGTACTGGGGACGGCGAATGCCACATTGGGAAAGGATAGAAGCTCTTCTGCAATAGCTGACTCCAGCGTGGGCAAATCAATATCACGGCGAGCCAATACTTCGGGGGCGATATTGAGATAGGGATGATTATAACCCTCAAGCAATTTCCCGGTGATCCCAAACCGCTCCCTAAGGCTGGCTATCTGTTCCGTCGGGTCCCATGTGTCCGGAGCAACAAGGCCAGTTTGGATGCCAACACTCTCCAAATAGCCCGGCGCATCGGTGGTGCCGTGGTCCGCCGATAGAACGATCAAAACGTTTTCCAGCCCAATCCGTTCGTCGATAAACGCGAAGAGATTCATGAGAGTCTGATCGAGGCGGTATATCGTGTCCTCGGCTTCAAGACTGGAGGGGCCAAACACATGGTTGACGTAATCCACGGACGAGAAGCTAATCGCCAGATAATCCGTTACCGCGTCTTGCCCGATATCCTCGGCATCAATCAATCGTTTGGCAAATTGCGCCGTCAGATCGTCGCCAGCGGGACTAAGCGTTAAAAAGGTCGTAAAGTAGGGATTTTCTAGCGGGTCAAACCCATTTTGCATCGAAGAATAGCGATGAGGAAAGGTTATGCCGAACCCGGCGACATCCGTCTCCCATGGCTGGTTGTCACGGTCGCCAAAGAGATAGGCTTCCTTTGGGTGCATCAATTCCCAAGAGGTTCCTTCAAAGGAGGCGCTCGGCGATGCGTCATTCCAGACAGAAACCCAATCAGGGTATTTGTCGTAATAATACGAGCTTGTGACGAAACGATTTGCGGCTTTCGAGAACCAGAAGGCTTTGCCGCTTTGTCCCGCCATTGTAATAGCCCCACGGTCTTTGATTGAAACTCCAAAGACCTTGGCCGCTCCAGCAGTGGAAGCGTTTAATTCGTCCGAAAGCGTCGTAACAAGCATAGCGCGTGGTGACCGCCCATCTGTGCCAGCTGCCGCCTGTGTTGGGTCAATTTCAATATCGTCATTGACGCCAGCGCCATCTCCAAGAAGCGGAGCGGTGCTGTCTTCAACGTTGTAAACAACGCGGTCCAAGGTTCTGTCGAACCATATGTTTCCGATCATCCCGTGCACTGCCGGTGTTGCCCCGGTCGCCAATGTGGCGTGCCCGACAACAGTTTCTGTATTGGCATGGCAATGATGGGCGTCCACATAGTGTACACCGTTTTCAAGTAAATTCTTAAGGCCACCCTCCCCAAGATTCTCAAAGTAACGTGTCGGCAGATCGCCCCGCAACGCGTCAATGGTCAGCTGCAAAACAAGACGAGGAGGTTCTTGCGCATACGCAGGAGCGATTGCAACCAACCACAAAGAAAAACAAGCTCTCAGTGATTTGGTCATAATGCTTCCTTTCGCTGTATTGCGCAGCAGGTCTGTCGCGACCGCAATTGCGTGCTAGAACAACCCTCTTCAATACCAAACTGATAGCAAAAACGCTTCACGTCTACTTCTTCCGACCTATCGCGAAATAGCCTGCAACACCCAAACCGGTGTTCCGGCAACCAGTAAAGCTGCCGTTAGTCTTCAATCGTCAACTTTTCACGATTTTTTGGCTATGGCGATGATCAGCCAGACTTCGCCATGAAATCCGCGAACGCTTCCTTATAGTCTGGATGCCATCGGCTGAGAGGTGGGCGATTTTCAATGATGTCTCCCAAGCTCCAAGCAATGCGTTTCTCATCAGTATCGCGTGAAACGTCATTGTCGGGGCAGAGGATGTAGAAATCCCCGCGGTTCACGCTTTCAACAAAGAAGTCGACAGTCTGCTCAGCGGTCCAGGCAGAGGCAGGCTTCTCGGGCGCGGAGATCATGCCGGTATAGACGAATCCAGGGACCAGAAGATGCGCGGTAATCTGATGACCTGGACCCGTTCTGAGCTCGTGGGACAGTGCCTCGGTAAAGGCTTTGAGAGCCGCCTTTGAGACATTGTAAGCCGGGTTACCTGGCGGGGTAGTTATGCCTTGTTTGGACCCTGTATTGATAATTGCGCCTGGTCTGCCTCGGGCGATCATGTTTGGCGCGAAGACCTGGGTGCCATGGATCGGACCCCAAAGGTTCACGCCCAGCATCTTATCCCAAGCCGTGGCGTCCCCAATGGTCGATGATTTGCCGCCGACACCAGCGTTGTTCATTAAGATGTCTGCCCCGCCGTGGCGGTCTGCTACCATCCGTTCCAACGTCTCTAACTGCGCGCGATCACTGACATCTGTCTCAGAAGTCATCATATCGGCCGCGCCAGCGGCTAACACCAAGTTTGCCGCGGTAGCCAGTTTCTCAGTGTCTCGATCAACAATAACAATGCGCATGCCCATCTGAGCGAACTTCACTGCTGCGGCGAGGCCAATGCCGGAAGCACCCCCGGTAATCACGGCCACAGAGTCCGAGGTGAATGCGGGGTGTGTCATCGGCTAAGCTCCTCCTAGGCTCCAGACTCATTGATTTACAGCCAGAACAGCACGGTAGCTGCTAGAGCGATAGCCGAGAGGAATACCTTTGGGCATCTGTCAT
>NZ_JBQFWR010000031.1:0-23604 GCF_056540425.1 Ruegeria sp. AN6 | reverse complement strand
ATAGATTACTCATGTTATACCCCTGAAACTCAGGGGCTTGAATCATGCAGCCGAGATGACGGCAACCAAATTAATGGGTCCAGAACCTAGGGCTTAAGGAACCCGCGCTAGTATTTCACTGCCTTCGCCATACAGTCGTAACACGACTGAGCCAAGCGGATGTTCCCGAACCTATTGTGCAATGCATCGTTGGCAATGCACGATCAGGTGTCAAGCAAGAGGTCTATAATCGGGAAGGCTACATGCTGGCCCAATTGAAAGAGGCCATTGACCGCATCACGATTGACAAAGCCAACTGAGCGATACTCGGGTCGGGGCCATTCCGCATGGCCTCTTCCATCTTCAAAGCAAAGTGGCCAGCTTCAATCCGCACTGCTTCGAGCACTATGGAAGTCACTTTTTCTATGACCTCCGCTCTGCTGTCCGGGCCAATCTTTTCCATGCCGCCCATGACTAAGAAAGTACGCAACGATAAACGCCGCGTAATGTGTGCAGTTATCAAGGTCGGATGGCAGCAAGTCGAATGCCTGCAAAGTTCGGTACGATGCGCGAAGTGCATCTGCAGTAATCTGTTTGTCCTAACAGTCGTGTTTGATTGCAGTCAAATTGCCAAACATGATGCACAAGCAATGTAGTGGTCAGGCGACTTGTTGTTAAGTTTCATGGTGCTTTCTTAACTGCGCTGTGTACCAAGTATCGACCGTTAAGACACTACCTTCTTAGATAGTCATATTGCGTATCGGCATCGAAACTTCGGCTTCCGCCATCGCGAACATCCAACACGAGGATGAAGGCTACGGGCGAAACAACAAAGAACAGAACCAAGGCGGCTACCTTCAACCTTTCGACCACCATGTCAGCATCTAGTCTGCTCTGAGTATAGCGAACGAACTTCACACCACCCCAAACAAATAACCCACATACGGCAAGTACGATTACTCCGAGATAGGCAACAAGAAACTCGCCGCTATTCTGCGTTGCAATGCCCAAAATCGAAGCGGCACCGAAGAAACTTATTAGGATGTAGTGAAGTCGCGTCATCGTATATTCTCGAATTGGTCGGCTTTTCGTGACTTTTTGCCCCAGTGGTGGGGAGAGACCTTCTCCAGTCCCGGCAAACTAGCAAGAGTAGAAAAAGGAAACGGACCACCTGCATAGCGCGCCTTTAGTGAATGCAGCGCCAGCAGGTTGTTGCCCTTGATGAGCAGGTTGTTGCCCTCCGAAGTCATGTACTCAGGTCTATACCTACGCTCACGATCAAGCCGTTCTTTCTGTCTACCTATGCCAAGCGGCATGCCCTGTCGCTTCACGTGTGCCCTCCCCCGCACCCCTGTGCGCGATGCAACGCAGTCTGCAAAGGTTCTTAGCTTCGCTGTAGGGAAGTAACCACCCTAATCAATCGAGTTCGATGATCGACCGCAGTCTCGGGTGAGTTAGCCCCACAAGAGTATTAGGTGCCAGACGGACCGCGATGTTCCGGCCCGGCTGGTCTTCGCTAATTCCACCAAGGCAGTTGGTATAGCTGATGTACCATTCAAAAGACTTACAAAGATACGTTAGCCAGACTGGTTTTCTTCCTCATCAGCACCCATCGCGATGTGAAGAGCTTCGTGGATCATGAAAGCCTCCAGCAAGGACAGACCATAACCTGTTCCAATTGGGATCATGTCACCAGAAATCGTCTTATTCACGTAGGCTTCGACGTCCCATCTCTCTCTTGCTCTTGTTAGATTTTGTACTTCCATTCGGTACATCGCATCTTCGAAGGCGTAGTTCGCTATTCTGATTGCCTTTTGGCGCAATGCGCCGGTTAGGCCCGGGCGACCAAACAACGGCGTCGCGTTTAAACGTGTAAAAAGATTATAGATGGCACCGTTTTTTTGAAGTTTCTCGAGGAAATTGAGAGAGGTAAAGCGGATTTGTTGCCCAAGCATCTGCACCAGCGTATCTCACGCGTCTGCGATCGAGAGCTGTTAGGTCTTATAAACCCAGTCAGATCTGCCTAAGAGCAATACAGGCACTCAGAAGAGCTGGGGGAAGCAGAGATGCTATCTATTTTTCACACTATCCAATGCTGATTGGGCCGTTACCTCATCAACCACCAACGTATTAATATGTTGGCCATTTAATGCAGCTAAGATCGGTTCAACTTTCTCTTTACCGCTCGCTACGCCAATTCGTATCGGAACCAACTTGGCGTCTAATAGCGGTAGGCTGACAAGTCTGGAGTTAAGCGCACTACTGCACAACTCTCCTTCACAATCGACCAGATGCCCGAGCAGTTCAGCCCTAACTCCGCTGTTGTACAGCTTTACCCGTTCCTCGTCAGACAACGGATGAGCTTTGTAGTAGGTCGCATCCTCATCGGTTACTGCACCCAGCCCCAATAACGAGACATTTGCGTTCCGTGCCTGATTGAGCACATCGCTGACCGCACGGACCGACAGGAGCATGTCGCGCTCTTCCTTGGTATCTGCGTGCAATGGAATGTGGATAAGAGTTGCCGTACCGCCAAGCCCGTCTGCAATGCGCGTTGCCAGATGGTTTACGTCTGTATAGTGCTGTCCCTGAACACCGCCCGTCATTGGTATGACAATGTTCGACGTAGCTCCTTGAGGTTGGAGGTGATTGGCAACAACGCTCAGGGCTTTGCCTCCCGAAATTGCGATGACATCGTCCTCTTTCACGATGTCCTGAAGATGCTGAGCTGCCGCCTTACCGACCAAATCCAGCGTGGTACCCGCATTCTCGGTGACGGTATCGACCACAAGAAATTCAACACCGGACCATCGCTGTTTCAGTTGGTTTTCCAGATTGAACAACCGCTGAAACGGGCTGTGAATACGAAATTCGACCATACCCATTTCGCGGCCCTGCTTGATAAGCCGGTTAACTTTTGCAGTCGACAACCTTAGATTTTTTGCGATCTCGGCCTGCAATTGACCTTCTTGAAAATGCAGGGTCAGGACACGTGCGATCAGGCGCAGGGTTTTTGGGTCAGGTCCGTTTGCGTTCAACTTTCACTGTCCTTTCTGCTCACCAAATGGTTCGACGCCGCTGCCAGCAACAACGCGGCTCCTACTACAAGAGTTTGGAAATAGGCGGGCACCAGTGTCAACATTCCGACGGTTAGGGACATAATTATCAGAGCCCCAATAAAGGACTTCAGAACACGCCCTTCACCGCCACTGAAGGCAGTACCACCCAACAGAACTACAAGTATAGCGGTTAACTCCATACCGTCACCTGACAATGGATCGCCCAGCGACATAAAACTGGACCGCGCGATCCCAGCCAGTGCAGCGCAGATGCCAATCAGCACGTAAAGGATGATCACGGTCCGCGCTGTATCGATGCCCGACAATTTCGCCGCCATTGGATTGCCCCCAGTTGCTGCCGCGTATTTCCCCAACTTCATCCGATCCTGCGCGACAATCATTGTGATCGTGACCAAAATGGCGACCCAGAATGCCCAAGGCAGACCAAAAAATACGCCATCGCGACCATAGTCGTTAAACCAACCCGGCATTTTCAACCCTCCGCCGGATTTTATGGCCGAAACGCCATCTTCGACCAACAATAATGCGATACCTTTATAGAGGCTCAGTGTGATCAGCGTGGCGATCACCGGCGTAATCTTTAATCGGATCACAAGAAAGCCGTTGATCGCGCCCAACAGAACACCGACCAAAACTGTTGCCAGAAAGGCAGGTACAAATGGTACACCGTTGATGGCCAACAGGGCATAGACCACCGCGCTAAGGCTCATGGCGCTACCCACGGAAAGGTCAATATAACCCGAGATCATCAGCAGCGTGAACGCCCCTGCAAGCGTCAGGATCGGGGCCGAAACGCGCAGAATGTTGATGATATTGCGCTCACTCAGGAAGTTGCCGCGCTCGAACAGCGGGAACTTGTCCAGATTGGCGGTGCTGAGCACTACGACCACAAGGATCAGGACCAAATAGATGTAGTAGTCTTTCAGGAACCGTTTTAGCCGGTCACCGGAATGTGGGGATTGGGTCAAATCGGTCATCCCGCGTGCCTCCGGGCCAGGGCCCATGTCTGGGCCATGATCGCGATGAACACGGCGATGGCTTTTAGAGTGAATTGCCAGTCTGGCGACAGCACCAACCCAGTGGCCGCCGAGGTCACTGTCGCAAGAATGATCGCGCCAAAGAACATTCCGATGACAGAGCCGAACCCACCCGCGATTGCAACACCGCCCAGCAATGAGATCACCAGCGCGTCAAACTCCATCAATGTGCCGCGGTTCGAGAACCCGGATTTGAACTCGGACGCGAGCAGGATACCCACCCCCCCAGCCATCACTGCGCTGAACAGGTATAGCTTGACGACATGGCGCGCATTGTCGACCCCCGACAGGCGCGAGGCGACGGGGTTGGCGCCGATCAGATAGGTTAGCCGCCCGAAGACGGTCTTACGTTCGACAAACACCGCCACAAGGATCAGGGTCGCCATTAGCACCACCGGCAGTTTGATCGAGGTGCCGAACATGGTCATGTTCCCCAATGTCCCGAAATCCGCCGGCAGGTTGGTGTTGCGTTGCGAACCTTGCGTGACCACCTGAGCGATCCCGCGCGCCAGCATCATCGTTCCCAGCGTGACAATGATCGACGGCACCCGCAGCGCGACCACAAAGGCGGCGTTGACGGCTCCGATCGACATCGCGCCGATCAGCGCGCAGACCATTGCCAGCCACGTGGGCATTCCCCAGCCCGAAGACAGCGCGTTGGCCCCATCCGTCGCCTGCGCGAACCACACAGCCAGCACGCCGGACAGCGCCACGATACCTCCGACCGACAGGTCGAAATTGCCCGAGACCAGGAGGAACGTGACCCCAACGCCCAGCGAGATCACCGCCCAGTTGTTTGTCACCAGATTCACAACATTCTGAAACTGAAAGAAATTCGGCACCAGAATGGACGCCAGCAGGAACAACGCCACAGCGGCCCCGGCCACCAGAGACGTGATGAACATCTCATCGCTCAGCCTGTTGTCCTGTTTGGCCAGCCTGCGGCCTGCAACTGCCTGATCGGTCATTTGTTTTCACCGCCCCCGCCGGTTACAACATTCAGGATATGCGGAATGTCGACCTCTGTCCCGTTCTTGATTTCAGCTTGGATCCGCCCGGCGTACATCAGGAAAACCCGGTCGCAGATACCCAGCACCTCTTCGAGTTCGGATGAAAAGATGCAGATCGCGCGGCCATTGTTGGCCAGTTCGCGGATCAGGTCGTAGATTTCAGATTTCGCGCCCACATCGACGCCGCGTGTGGGTTCGTCGAGCAACAGCATATCCGCATCTGCGAACAGGCATTTCGACAGGACCACCTTTTGCTGGTTCCCGCCCGAGAGTTTCTCGGCATATTTCTCAATCGAATTCGTCGCGATCCCCAGCTTTCCGACATATTCGCGGGCGACTTCTTTCTCACGCTCATCCTGAAAAACGCCGAAACTGGCCAGTTTACGGATGTTCATGATCGGAATGTTGCGCCGGATCGTAAGTTCGGTGAACAGACCCTGCGTACGCCTCTCCTCGGGCACCAGAGCGATGCCTGCGGCGATAGCCTCCTTGGGAGAAGCCGCACGTTTGCGGCCCTTGAAATCGATCTGCCCGTCGGCTTTGTCGGCCCCATAGATGGCACGCGCAACCTCGGTCTTACCTGCGCCGACCAGACCGTAAAAGCCGACGATCTCACCCCCTTTCACGTGAAAAGACACGTCTTTCAGCAGGTGGTTGGTCAGCCCCTTGACCGTCAAAACCGGTTTACCCGCGATCTCACCACGCGGTTCATATTCGTGGGTAATCGCACGGCCGACCATCATCTCGATCAACTCTGGGCGACCATTCACGTCTGCCAGAGGTTTTGTAGCGATGTGCTTGCCATCGCGCAGGACTGTAACGTTATCGCCCAGCTCAAAAATCTCATCCAATTTATGCGAGATATAGATGACCGTCACATCCGAGTCCCGCAGGCGGCGGATGACCCCAAAAAGCCGTTCAACCTCGCGCTCCGACAGGGCAGCGGTGGGTTCATCCATAATGATAATACTAGCCCCGGAAGAGGCCGCGCGGGCAATCTCGACAATCTGTTTCTGCGCCACACTCAGCGATGAAACACGCGCTTTGGGGTCAATCGTCGGTTCTATCGCGGCAAGGGTTTCGACGACACGATCTTCAAGGTTGGACTTGACCAAAAAGCCAAACCGGCTGGCCTCCATCCCCAAGGTCAGGTTCTCAAGAACGGTCAGCTGATCGACCACATGCAGTTCCTGAAACAGCGTCCCCACACCGCTTTCGCGGGCGTCCTGCGTGCTTTTCGGCTCAAAACTCTGACCCAGAATGGCCATCGAACCGCTGGTCGGGGCCAGCGCGCCGGTCAGCATCTTTACAATGGTCGATTTTCCGGCCCCGTTCTCGCCGACAAGGCAATGCACGGTGTTGCGTTCAATGTCGAAAGACACGGTATCCACAGCCCGCACGCCAGGATAGTCCTTGGTCAACTCTCTGACAGATAGTGCTTTTTCCTGCGCGTTTTCGGCAAAAGCATTCTGCACGATCATCCCCTTTTTGCCCGCGCCGTTCCAGAAGGCGCAAAATGGCCGCGCCTTGATGTCAGCTTATCCAAGTTTGATTGTTTTGCCACCAACACCGGGACCCATACGCAGATCCCGATGTTGGACGAATGACAGATCAGCCGGTCAGCTGCCGAACTGATCTTTCAACCACTGTTCGGCCTCTTCTTTCGGCATCGACCAGTAGGACACGGTGTAGGCCTTGTAGAAGAATTCTTCAGCAGTGTCCGAGGTTGGCTGAACCTTACCATCAAGCACATCCATGATCAGGTCAATGCGGCCTTGTGCGGTTTCAACCGGCGGCAGACCCATCGAGACTTTGAGGCTGGAATTCGGGTCATAGACCTGGTCGAACTCGACCGAGTCAAAGTCGACGCTCGCCACGATTTCGGTCAGAGGCTTTCCGTTGTCGAACTTACCGCGCCCTAGTTGCGCCAGACCGGCCATTGTGCCAACGGTCAAGTTAGAGGCCTCAGAGTAAATCAAGTTTACTTCGGGCCGCTGCGTCAGCAGGTCCACGATGATCTGTTTCGCAGCTTCCTGACCCTTGCTCGAATCCAGCGCGCCCAGATTTTCCGCATCCGGGTCAACCGACAGTACTCCTTCGGCAAAAGGCGCGGTCCGGCCCGAATTCACCTCGGTATGGTTCGGCCAACCCAACTGCACCATCACGATGGGCTTGTCGGGATGCGCCTCTTTCCAAGCTTTCGCCATCTGCGCGCCCATCTCGAAAGACACCGCCGCCTCGTCACTGCGCGCGGTCGGGATGCCGGTATCGGTAATTGGGCTGAAGAACGAGGTCATCACGACATCATCGGCCAGCGCGTCTTCAACGCCGGGCGTCGCGGCCTCGGCATCCCAAATATGCAATGTGGCGGCATCGAAACCACCCGCAACAACCTGATCGACATTCTGGGTCATCACGGCAGAATCCGCCTGCCCGTCAAACACCACAACCTCGGCCCCGTATTTTTCCTTGGCATAGCGCTCTGCTTCAGCCGCCTGAGACTGGTGAAACACGTTCGACAAGTCAGACACAAAGAACGCGATCCGCTTGCCATCCTCGGCAAATGCCCCTGCCCCACCTACAAACGTCAGTGTCGTTGCCAGCAGGCCCGCCTTTAGTACATTCCTCCGCTGCATATTTCTCTCTTCCCTTTTGTTTTCTCCAGAGTGCGGTCGATCCGGAGCGGTGCGCTACGGAGCCGCGATCCCAGCCAGCACCTCTCCTCAGGAACCGAGACTGAAATTTATTGCAGTAAGTGTTATTATTATCATTTCCTCTTGCTGAGTCAACTTTCTTGACGACTCTTCAATGAAAAAAATTGACGTTCTAGATCAGCCTAATGATCCCGCAATACACTGATAATAATATATATTTTATCCAAGTGAACTCAAGCACTCGGCAGACGAACGGACTCTCTGAAATCCGGTTAGAAAAAGAGAGAAAAACCTTTCTGAAACTCTGCGAAAAATCGAAAACACGAATCCCGCAGCGCTTAAAGCTTCGCCAACTTTTGAACGGAAATTTGGGCCTTTCCGTTTACGGCCTCCTTGAACCGGACCATGTGTGACATGCGCCCGTGATTGATGATCGCCTGAGCGCCAGACCAAATCTCGTGGATCAGAAACTCTGACCTTCGGTGGGGTGAAACGAACACATCATAGCCTTTGTTGCCTGCCTCCTCACGGCTGGCAAATGCCAATTCCTCGATGGCGGCTCGCACTAAATCTGACTGACCGTCTTCCGGAATGATGCGTGCGATGATTACAATCTCGTTCATATTTCAAGCTCTCTTGCGGATCATATCCGCCGCTTTTTCAGCGATCATCACAACAGGTGAGGCCGTATTGCCCGAGACAATCTTGGGCATGATCGACGCATCAACCACACGCAATCCATCAAGCCCATGCACCCGAAGGTCTATTCCCACTACGGCTGAGGCATCCGAGCCCATCTTGCAGGTGCCGACGGGGTGGAAAATCGTGGTGGCGATATCCCCCACGCCTTTCACCAAATCCTCCTCGGATTCCATCGCCGGACCCGGCAGGATTTCTTCGGGCTGATAGGGTTCCAGCGCCTTTGCCGTCATGATCATCCGCGCCTGTCGCACGGATTTCGCGGCGACCTGCTTATCGTTGTCGGTCGACAGGTAGTTCAGGCGAATATGGGGCTGAACCTTGGTCTCCGCCCCCTGAATATGGCAGGTTCCGATGCTTTCAGGGCGCAGATTGCAGACAGAGACGGTGATGGCCGGGAAAGGATGCAGCGGGTCGCCCAGTTTGTCCGTCGACAGGGGCTGTACGTGATATTCCAGATCGGGCGTGGCCAGATCAGGATTCGATTTTGTGAACATTCCGAACTGACTGGGGGCCATCGACATGGGCCCTGATTGCGTCAACCCGTACTGCAGTGCGATCTTGGCCTTGCCAACCAACGAGTTCGCCATAGTGTTCAACGTCTTTGCGTTTTGGACCTTGAAAACTGTTCGGATCTGCAGATGGTCTTGCAGGTTCTCACCGACGCCAGGGCTTTCGTGGTGCAAAGCGATGCCATGTTCGGCCAGCACATCGCCACGTCCCACACCCGACAGTTCCAAAATCTTGGGTGAGTTGATTGCCCCAGCCGCCAGCAAAACCTCTGCACCGGCAAAAGCATCATACCGCGTGCCCTTACGAACATAACGCACCCCCGTAACCTGTTTGCCGTCAAATAGCAGAGTTTCGGTTTCCGCGTGGGTCAACACCCGCAGATTTGGACGTTTCATCGCCGGTCGCAGGAAGCCTTTGGTCGTGTTCCAGCGCACACCGTTTTGCTGGTTGACTTCAAAAAACCCTGTACCCTCGTTGCTGCCGTCGTTGAAATCCGCGCGCGGCAGGATGCCGAACTCCTTGGCCCCTTCTTGGACCGCTTTCAGAATGTCCCATTGAAGCCGCTGCTTTGAAACCTTCCATTCGCCTCCGCTACTGTGCATGTCGCTGTCACCGGCGTGGTGGTCCTCGGACCTCAGGAAATAGGGTAACACGTCATCCCAACCCCAGCCCGTATTCCCCAGCTGCCGCCAGTGATCGTAATCCGCCGCCTGCCCGCGCATATAGATCATGCCGTTGACCGAGGTGCATCCGCCCAGAACCTTGCCCCTTGGATACACCAGAGAGCGCCCGTTCAGCCCCGGCTCAGGCGCGGTTTTCATCATCCAGTCCGTGCGCGGATTGCCAATGCAATAGAGGTAGCCCACCGGAATATGAACCCAGTGGTAGTTGTCGGATCCGCCGGCCTCAAGCAGCAGGACCCGCGTCTTGGGATCCTCGGTCAGGCGATTAGCCAGAACGCAACCCGCCGTGCCCGCGCCAACGATGACATAGTCGTAATCCCCATCAAGTTTCCGCGCGTCGGTCATGAATTCCCGGTCTTTCTGGTTAGTACGCGACGACAAGCTTGCCGATCATGCGACCGGTTTCAATGATCGCATGTGCCATTTTCAACGTAGCCGCAGACAAGCCGTGCAGCGTTTTCTGCTCGGTCGTGCGGATGATCCCGTCATCGACCAGGCGGGCAACCCGGGCCAATATCTGCCCCTGCCGCGCCATATCCGCGGTACCGAACAGAGATCGGGTGAACATCAATTCCCATATCAGCGCGGCAGACTTTCCTTGCAGGGCTGAAATGTCCAGCTTTTCAGGGGTCTCGACGATGGTGCCAATCCGGCCCTGCGGCGCGATCAACTCGCACATGGCGTCCCAATGCTGCGCGGTGTCGGCATATTGAGTGATATAGCTTACGGTTTCGTGTCCCGCCGCCCGTACCTCGGCAATCAGATCGCGGTGGTTGACCACCTGATGCGCGCCCATATCCCGGCACCAGTCTTCCGTTTCCTGGCGCGAGGCGGTTGCGATCAGATGTAGACCGGTCAGCTTGCGCGCCAGTTGCACGGTAATCGATCCGAC
Organism: Ruegeria sp. AN6; assembly: GCF_056540425.1. Taxonomy (NCBI): domain Bacteria; kingdom Pseudomonadati; phylum Pseudomonadota; class Alphaproteobacteria; order Rhodobacterales; family Roseobacteraceae; genus Ruegeria; species Ruegeria sp. AN6. The sequence continues at coordinate 13,057 of NZ_JBQFWR010000031.1, read as the reverse complement.
CCCGCCGGCCCCGCCGATAACCAACAGACTGGAAGGCGCCTCGTTTGTCGGCACTTGCAGCCGGTCAAACAGCATCTCCCACGCGGTCAGCGAGACCAAGGGCAATGATGCCGCTGCCGCCGGGCTGACCGAGGACGGCGCCTGTGACGCAATCCGATGATCGACCGCCTGAAACGCAGCATAGGACCCGGCGCGATTGGCATCGCCTGCATACCAAACCCGGTCGCCCTTGGTGAAACCCGTAACTTCGGGCCCTTTATCGCGAACAATGCCAACAGCGTCATATCCCAGAATGAACGGCTCCGCATGGTCCTGCTCCGCTGCGGTGCGGATGCGGCGTTTGGCATCTGCGGGGTTGACCGAGATCGCCTCAATCTCCACCAGAAGATCGTTGGGCAGCACCTCCGGTTCTGGAAGGTCCACATCCAACAAGCTGTCCTGTGCTTCAATTGGTAGTGATTTCAAAAAACCTACAGCTTTCATTTGCTTACCCTTCGATTGTTTTCTGAGCGGAGTCCCAAAACCCGCGCATCGCCTTGATCAGCGCGAGATACTGCGCATACCGGGCGTCGTAGTGCGCTTGCATTTCGGTGTCCGGCTGGAACTCGGACTTGCGGCGGGTCATTTGGGTGATGGCCTCTTCGTACGATCCGTAGGTGCCTGTGGCGACCGAAACCCCGATGGCCGCACCCAAGGCTCCGGTTTCCTGCGCTTCGGCCACGTAAATCGGAACGCCGAGGCAATCGGCGAACATCTGCGGCCAGACCGGGCTGCGCGATCCGCCGCCGGACAGAACCGCCCGATCGAAACTGACCTCTGCGGATTTCAGAACTTCGATGTGTCGGCGATGCTCGAAAAGCACGCCTTCGAACAAGGCCCGCAGCATATGACCTTCGCCATGCCAGCCGGCAACGCCATAGAACCCGCCCCGGAACGACGCCCCCTGCGCCGAGCCATAGAGGAACGGGTGAAAAAACGGATCATCCGCTGCGGGCGTGACCTCGGCCACTTTGACATTGCAGTATCCGAACGGGTCATCGTGATGCGCGCCGCGTTCGACAAATTCACGCACATACCATTCTAGATTAGCCGCCGAGGTGGCGCTGGCCTCGATATTCACGAAGCGGTCTGGTCCGAAGCCCGAGACCATGAACAGATCGTCATTAACCGCCGGCGTATCCGAGAAAACCTGATTGATGCTCCACGTCCCTGCGATGATCGAGGCCTCTCCGGCGCGGACAACGCCTGACCCCATCGCACTGGAAACTACGTCGAAATAGCCGCCGATCACAGGCGTACCTGCGGTCAGACCGGTTGCTTTCGCGGCCTCGGCGCTGACGGTTCCAGCAATCTCCGCCGGGTCGATTAGGGGCGGCATCATATCGCGCGCATCGCCTAGGCCGTAGAGCGCCAGCAACCCGTCATCATAGGTACAATCCGGCATTTGCGTCAGGCCACAACCGGACATATCCGAGATCTCACTGACCCGTTCACCCGTCAATTTGTAGGTGATGAAATCCTTACACAGCATGACCGTGCCGGTTTGCGCATAGACATCGGGCCGGTGGCGTTTGATCCAGGCCAGTAAGACTGGCGTCTGGGACGGCCACGGTTTCTGCAGGCACAGCGCATGCAGCGCATCGCCTGCGGCTTCGGAAAGTTCCTCGGCCAATCCGGCGGCGCGGGTATCCAGAGACTGGATGCCCACCAAAGGTTTGCCTGCCTTGTCCAGCAGATAAAGCCCGTTGCCATGGCCCGCGCAGCCCACACCGATGATCTGATCGGGCGCAATCCTGGCCTTTTCGATGCATCCGGCGATTACCTGCCGGGCATTGGACCATAGCTCATTCAGGTCGCGTTCCACATGCCCAGGCTGAGGGGTCGAGGATTGACCGTCGAGCGCCTGCATCGCCACGGGGCGGCCCTGCAGATCGAAGAGCACGGCCTTGATGACCGTATTCCCCGCATCCAGCCCCAGAATATACCCGTCCTTAGCCACGGTTATAGATATCCCACGCTTCTTCGCCACTGGCGCCATTGTGGATCATCGCCATCAGCGCCGCCACAACCGCCTTAGGGTTGTCGTGCTGATAGATATTGCGGCCATAAACCATCCCCTGCGCGCCTTGTGCCATAAGGGCCGCGGACTTCATTAGCACGTTCTTGAGATCTTCCTTGCCACCGCCACGGACCAGAACCGGCACGCGCGCAGCCTCGATCACGCGATGAAAGTCCTCGGGGTTTTCCGTGGGGTCGGCCTTGATGATGTCCGCCCCCATTTCCGAGGCCAGTCGCACCAGCGTCACGATCTTTTCGGCATTGCCATCCACCTGATAACCGCCACGCACATCATTGGGCAGCATGACCAGAGGTTCGATCATCAGCGGCATGCCATATTTGTGGCAGGCCGCGCGCACCTTGCTGATGTTTTCGACGCACTGACGGAACAGCTCGGGCTCATCTGGCAGCATGAACAGGTTCACGACTACGGCGGCCGCATCCATCTCAAGCGCGCCGATGATCGGCTCGTCGGCGTTTTGCAGCATCGACCACATGACCCGGTGGCGCTGATCGTTGTAGGGGTTGCCCATGTCGATCCGCATCACCAGCGCGGGCTTGTCCTTTTCGGGCCGCGATTGCAGCAGATCCGCCTGACCATAGGCACACTGGATCGCGTCCGGCTTGGCCCCTATCAGCGTGTCCATGACACTGGCCATATCCTCAAGCCCAACCATGAAGCTGGGCTCATTACAGACCCCGTGGTCAATCGCCACGTCCAGACAGCCCCCATTGGTAAACATCCGGTTCATCCGGGCCTTGGTGCTTACACGCATTCTGTTCTCCGTTTCTTGTTTCGCGCGGCCAGAGCCTCGGCGGTGACGCCATAGAACTCGGACAATTCGTGAATAAGTGCTTGTTTTTGATCGTTGGTCTCTTGCGGGCTAAGGCCGCGCTCGTGGGCAAAGACATCGGCAAGCTGTGCCAGCAGGGCGTTCGAGATTTGCCCCGTGATAGCCAACGCGGTCCGGCGCAGTACGATGTCGGACAGGGTCTCGACATATTCGGTGCGCGTCAGCCAGATGATTTCGGCGCGTGTATAGAGGCATCCTTGCGTGAGCGGTGCGTCCTGAACCGACTGGCAGAACTGCGCCACGTCATCCGCTTGTGTCCCATAGTGCTCCATCAGGTGATGTGCGCGCTCGGGTGCGATGCGAAAATCCGCAACCAGACGGGATTTCAAGCTCTCACGATCATCAGGGAATTGCGCACCGCCGCCAATGGGCAGCCCAAGGGTCGAGGCCCGGCGTGTGTGCTCCAACTCAGCCATCACCTCATCTGCGGCTTGTTCACCAAAGGCGCGGAACGTGGTCCATTTGCCGCCGACCATGCAGAATTGTGGCACATCCCCGTCCAGCCGCCGCGTATCATGCCCGCGCGAGATGCGCCCGGTGAAATCCTGATCACTGCGCGGCAGCGGGCGGATGCCGCTATAGCTAAACACCACCTGATCAAGCGTGATCTCGACCCCCGGAAACACCAGTCGCAGCGAACCCAGGATATAGTCCAGCTCGTCGGGCTCACACCGCACCCGTTCGGCCTTGTCAACGCGGATATCGGTCGATCCGGCCAGGACCTTGCCTTGATAGGGGAACACGATGCACACCCGGCCGTCGGTGTTTTCAAAATATACCATGTGCCCACCAAGCGCCTGCAGCAGCGCCGGGTTATCAACGATCAGATGCGAGCCCTTGGTGCCCGAGACCATCCGTTCATTGACCCGGCCACCCAGCCCATTGACCGTGTCATCAAGCCACGCTCCGGTGGCGTTGACGATCACTTTCGGCATCACTGGCACAGTGGCACCGCTGCGCCGGTCGGTGACGGAATAACTATCGCCATCCCGCGTCATTTCCGCATAGTTCAGCGCGATGCAGTCCGAGGCCTCGGCCGCGACATCGCGGATCATCTCAACGCACAGCCGCTCAGGATGGGTGATCTGGGCATCATAATACACCGCCGAGCGTGTGGCCTTTGGGGTCAAAGCAGGCCAGTCCTTGCGGGTCTGGCCGGCGCTGTTGAAATGATGCCTGGGCAGGATGCGCCGCTTGCGCGTTACCCAATCATAAAGCGACAGGCCCAGTTTGATCGGCACTGCGCCCCGGCTCGAAGGCTTGCCCTGCCAGCCAACAAAGCTGGCCGCTGCGTTGAACATACCCGAAAACACCGAGGTGATTGGAATGACCGTCGGCAAGGGCCGCACCATATGCGGTGCGTTCAGAAGTAGGGCATCGCGTTCCTGCAGGGATTCCCGCACCAGATCGAACTCACCATTCTCCAGATAACGAAGCCCTCCGTGGATCATCCGCGAGGGCGCAGCACTACAGCCCGAGGCAAAGTCATTCCGTTCAACCAGAAGCACCCGAAGGCCCTGCAAGGCCAGCTCGCGGTAGACCCCAATGCCGTTGACCCCCCCGCCGACAACCACCACTTCAAACGCGGCGTTTTTGCGCAGATTTGCCAGGTTTTGTTGTCGTTGTTCTGACATGGTGATCCTGTTTCTCGCGGGGTTCAGGGCTTAGCTGTCCAGATCGCTCAGATGCGCGCGGGCCTGGGTGTCGATTTCGGCAATCTCGGCCTCGGTCAGACGCAACTGACCGGCCTTTGCATTCTCGACCGCCTGAGCCGCATCGCGCGCGCCGCATAGTGAGAAGGTGATCCCCGGCTGCTGCACCGTCCACGCAATGACCGTCTGCGCCAGCGTCGCGCCATGCGCTTCGGCAATGGGTGCGATGGTCTGCATCAGATCCGCCACTTTCTGCCGGTTCGACATGGAGAAACGTGGATTGTCCTTACGCTGATCGTCACCCGTAAACTCTCGATCCGGCCCGATCTTGCCGCTGAGCAGGCCCAAGGCCAGCGAGGAGTAACTGAGAACCGACACGCCATTCTCACGACATACGGGCAGCAGCGTGCCTTCGATGTCGCGTTTGACCATCGAATATTCTTCCTGAATCGCATCCAGCTGACCGGCGGCCACATAAGCTTTGACCTCGTCTGCCGAGGTGTTGCTGGCACCTATGGACCGGATCTTGCCCTGCTGTTTCAGGGTCTCCAGTGCCTCCATCGTCTCAGCGATGGGGGTGGTCGGGTCCTGCCAGTGGGTGATGTAGTGGTCGATATAGTCGGTGCCCAGACGGGTCAGGCTTTGTTCGACCTCATAGATAATCGCGTCCTTGCCCAGATAGCGATGCACCGGCCTGCCGTCATAGTCGAAGAAATGGTTGCCCTTTTGCGTGTGCCAAACCAGCCCGCATTTGGTGGCCAGCACCACCTTGTCGCGGCGGCCTTTCAGCGCCTTGCCCACGATATCCTCGGCCACACCCTGCCCATAGGCAGGCGCCGTGTCGATAAGTGTCACGCCCGCATCGACCGAGGCCTGAATGGCGGCGACGGATTTGGCCTCATCCGTGCCGCCCCACATCCAGCCACCGATGGCCCATGTGCCCAGCCCGATGACCGAGGCTTCGATCCCGGATGCTCCGATTTCGCGAGTCAGCATCTCATGCGACATCTCGTGTTCCTTCCATTTCCTGTATGACTGCAGTCGCTGTATCTTCGTCCAGGATCAGCGAATTGAGAAACTTTCCGTTCAGCACCGCCTTGATCGGCAATACTTTTTGTGCCCCCGCACTAACACCGATCACTCGTGTGCATGGGGTCAGATCGGTCGGCGCAACCGAGACCAACCGCGAATTCAGCGCATAATTCGACACAGATCCGTCGATATGGATCAGATGAGCAAGGAACTCTCCGATCACGCCCATGCCCATCAGCATCTTGCGGTCTGCCTCGGGCACCGGATGCAAGTCGTAGTAGCTGGAACCTTCGGGCTCGATAGACCCGACACCCACCAGCGCTACATTGGCGCGACGGGCGAGGTCCAGCACTTCGCGGATCGTGGACACCTGTTCCAGCATATCGCGCTGATCGCGGCTTTCGGCAAACAGAGGCGCGTGAAGCAACATGGTTTTGCCGCCCAATCGGTCGGCCATCAGCGTCGCAAGATGGTTCACGTCCGTATAGTGCTTGCCCTGAATGCCTCCGGTCAGCGGCACCACGGTAACGTCAAAATCACGCTCGGGCTCCAACGCCTCGACCGTGGCACTGACCGCCTTGCCCCCAGTGATCGCGATGACATCGCCATCCCGCAGCGTCTCAATCAGATGGTTTGCGGCGGCACGGCCAACTTGCTGTAGAGTTGTTTCGGTACTGCCCGCGACCGAGGGGGTCACGATAGCCTCCGACAGTGTGGTCAAACGGGTCAGACCCCGTTTGATATCCATCAGCGTCTCGAACGGGCTCTCGATGTCGATCTTGACCATGCCCATCTTGCGGCCCTGAGTGATCAGGCGATTGACCTTGGAATTCGACAGGTTCAGGTCGCGCGCGATATCGGCCTGTTTCTTGCCCTCAAGGTAATGCAGGACCAGGACGGTGTGGATCTGCCGGATCAGTTCAAAGTCTTTCTTCTTGTCGACCATCACCCGCGCCTTTTGTTGAGGTAATGGTCGATGGTCACCGCCGCCAGCAGGATCGAACCGCGGATGATGTCCTGCCAATAGACTGACACATCTAACAGCGCCAATGAACTGGAGACCAATGACAGCAAGATCACGCCAAGGATTGCGCCAAGGATCGACCCCGATCCACCGTTCAGGCTGGCCCCGCCGATTACGGCGGCGGCGATGATGGTCAGTTCCAGCCCCAGCCCGAAGGTGGGTTGCGCCGAGCCAAATCGAGCCATGTAGATAATGCCCGCGATACCGCAGAGCGTGGAGCAAAGCGTGGTAGTCAGAAAGATCACCTTCTTTGTGCGGATGCCGGAATAGGCGGCGGCTTTCTCGTTGCTGCCGGTGTAGAACACTTTGCGGAACATGGTCGTCCGGCGCAGCATGAAGTCGAAGGCGATCACGAAGACTAGAAAGATCACGATCACGATCGGGATCGGGCCGATGGTGCCCTGCCCGATGAATTTGAACTCGGGCGGCAGGGTATACAGGCCCAGTGGTCGCCCTCCGGTGAATAGCAGGCAAGCGCCCCGCGCGATCACCATGATCGCGAGCGACACGATGAAATGGTGCAGCCCCACCTTGGTCACGACGAATCCCATAAAAGCTCCGATCCCCGTACACAGCGCAATCGCCATGGCCGAGGCGACCCAAGGGTCAATTCCGCTGAGGAACAGCCACCCCGCGATCACCATCGCCAGTGCCGTCACTGACCCCACCGACAGATCGATCCCGCCCGAAATCAGCAGGATCGTCATCCCAATCACCAGTAGGCCATCGACGGCAAATGCCATCGACATGGCGCGCATATTGGCCCAGGTCAGAAAATAGGGCGAAGCAAAGGACATAATCAGGAACAGCGCCAGAATAATGACGATCAGCCCGGTCTCGCGCATCCGAAACAAGCGTTTCAGCAGAGGCGTGTTGTCGGTTGCACCCGCTTGGGCCAGATTTACGGTGTTGTCCATATTCGTCTCTCCGCTCATGCGATCGAGGCCTGCGCGTCCATGACCGAGGCTAGGTGCATGATGTTTTCTTCTGTCATCTCATCGTCCGTGACCTGCCCGCTGATGCGTCCTTCGCGCACCACCAGCACCCGGTCGCAGACACCGATCAGTTCGGGCAATTCGGACGAAATCACCACGATGCCCACGCCGTCCTCGGCCAGATCGCGAAGAATGCGGTGGATCTCGGATTTCGCGCCCACATCAACCCCACGGGTCGGTTCATCCAAAAAGATCAGGCGCGGGTTGACCGAGAGCATCTTGGCCAGCGCCACCTTTTGCTGATTTCCCCCCGACAGAGATGAAACCGGATCACTCAACGACCCGCACTTGAAGTTCAGCTTGCGCCCCAACGCCTCGGCCTGCGCTTCCTCGGAATCCGACTGGATCAAACCGATCCCGTTGGCCACCTGTTCCAGCTTCAGCGCCGAAACGTTGGCGGCAATCGGCAGATCCAGGAACACCCCATCCCCTTTGCGATCCTCGGACAGGTACACCATCCCCTTGGCGATACTGTCCTGGTAATTGCGCAGCTTCAGCTCTTCACCGTTCAGCCAGATTTGTCCGGTCACCTCGCCCTCAAGCTGGCAGATGCCCTTGACGATCTCGCTGCGACCAGCGCCGATCAGACCCGCAATACCCAGAATTTCACCCTTATTCAGCGTGAATGACACATCACGAAACCGCGTCGCTTCGGTCAGGCTGCGCACGTCGAGGATGACCTGATCTGAGGGCACCTCCTGTTTGTCGGGGTAGAGATTATCGATCACCCGCCCGACCATCGCGTTGACCACATCGCTGGGCTGAACATCGGCCACATTGTTCGTGACGATATGCTGACCGTCCCGGAACACCGACACCCGGTCGCAATTGTCGAATATCTCGACCATACGGTGCGAAATATAGATGATCGAGATCCCCTGATCCGCCAGATTGCGCATGATCCCAAAAAGGGTCTGAGCCTCGGTTTCCGTGAGTGCGGCTGTAGGTTCATCCAGGATCAGAATGCGGCAATCAAGCGTCAAGGCCTTTGCAATCTCAACCAGTTGCTGGTTCGAGATCGAGAGGTTTTTCACCAGAACCGATGGGTCGATATCGCTGAGCTGGCGAAACACATCCACGGCGTCACGTTCCAGTTTGCAATAATCCATCAGCCAGGACCGGCTGACATTGGTCTTGGCCATGAAGATATTCTCGGCCACCGACACATCCGGACACAGGGCGATTTCCTGATGAACGAAACCGATACCCAGTTGCTGCGCCATCGTTGGTGACGAGATTTTGACTGCTTTGCCGTTCAGAACGATCTGCCCGCTGTCCGGCTGCAAAATCCCGTCGATCACGTTCATCAGGGTCGACTTGCCTGCACCGTTTTCGCCTGCAATCGCGTGGATTTCCCCCTTGCGAAGCTCAAAGTCGATCCCTCGCAGCGCCTTGACCGGGCCAAAGGACTTGCTGAGGTTCGATATCTGAAGGATCACGTCATCTTGCATGGCAGCACCTTCTGGGGTGTCTCTTATTTGTCGCTGGAACCGCCCGTGAAAATCGGAACTGCACGGGCGGCACACTGCGGAGTTACCCGATCAGGCCGGATCGCGGCCTTCCATGTAGACGTTCAGATCAAAGCTGTCGGCATTGTCTTTGGTGATGACCGCAAAGCCATTGTCCATGAACGGGATCTGAACCGGGTTGAAGCCGCTGGTTCTCCAGTCATTGAACGGATCGAATACACCCGACCGGTTGGCCAGATGCACTGCCATGAAGCCCATGAAGCCTTGCACGCCCTGGTTGGGGTTCAGAGACATGTGGATGTTGCCCGCGCGAATATGCTCCAAGGTCGTGGGCGTCACGTCCGCATGCATAATCAAGATATCCGAATTGGCTTCCAGCTTGGCTGCAACCGCACCTTCCGCCGAGCCGGCTTCGGGGATCCAGATAGCCGCCACATTCGGGTTGGCCTGAATGATCGAAGCCGTCGCACGATAGGCCGCATTGCTGTCCTGGTTCGTGGCCTGACGACCGACCAGCTTCATGTTTGGATAATTGTCCTCCATGTACGCGATCAGAGCCGTCACTCGCAGGTCATGGTTCGACTGGCCCGGGTTCTCAAGAACCGCATATTCGGCGCTGTCACCCACTTGTTTGACAATCTCTTCGGCAGCGAACTTCGCTTCGGCATGATTGTCCGACGTGATATAGCCGGTACGCTTGGAATTCGGGCTGTCGGCGGCGAATGTCACAATCTCAGTGCCGCCGTCGATGGCGCGATTGATTGGCTCGATGAAAGGATCGGATTGCATCGGATGCAGCAAAACACCCGCTGGCGACTTTACCAGATCCTGCTCGAACGAGGCGATCTGCTTGGTGATGTCATAGTCAGGCGTTCCTGAGAAAACAGTATCGCAACCAAACGCATTGGCCGCTTGCTTGAAGCCCTGATAAACCGGAACCCAATAGGGATGGCCCGAAACCATGACGTTCATAACATAAGTCTCGCCGGGTTCACACATGATGCCTTCGGCCTGCGTCGACTCGGCAGTGATTCCAGCAACTGCCAATGCGGCGGATGCGAAGAATGTGTTTAATCCACTGTACTTCATAGATTTCCTCCCTGCAGAAAGCTCTTGCTGTTGAGGTGCCTTGTTCCTCCTCACCTGAATCGCAAGATATTTCACTAGATGATGTTTATTGCATCTACACTTTTAAGGTCGCCGCGAAGGAGGCGTCAAACACTTTCGGTATTAATTTTGTTATTTGAAATTTATTTCATTCACGAAATTTGATTTGCATGTGATTTGTTCCCGTTTCAACGAGAACGGGCCAATACCCAGAGGAAATCTTGATTTCGATTTAGGTGACCTCGCTGAAACTAAGCCACGAGTTTAGTTGGTCTTGTCTTACTTCAGGTCCGACAGCCCGGCCGAGGCGTGCGACTTGTTTGTAGATGAAAGATTTGTCGAACGACTTTTGAGGTTCCGAGTTTGCATCGAGCCCCTTGACAACAGCACCTTCCCATTGCCGACCGTTGTGCCTGTAGCGAAAGACCCAGGATCGCCCGCCAGTGCCGGTTATCTGCAATGCAAGCCCGGCCACGCCGCCCACTGCGTGTACGCCGGCGCGCGTCAGCCGTTTCACTTCGAGAGATCCGAGCTCTCTGGCACGTTTTGGCAATACTTGCGCCCTCTGTTCGATCAGGGAATCGAACTCGACCTGGGGATTCCAACCCCATTCCTACCCGCCCAAACGGATGCAACCCATGGCTACTTCATGCGACGAAATGGAACAAGTAAAATCGACCAGGCCATTGAAATTAAAACGAAATGATACGAATCGCGACAGCGGTTCTCAAGTGGTACTCGCCTCCACTACTTTTCAATGGGTTAGAAGCATTGGCAATTCCTGCCCCAGCGCTTTTTACAATCCATTTTACAATTCCGTTCACGCTTTGCTCTCCTTGGCCTCAATTAGAAGCGTCAAAACGTCATCAGTTTCACCCGGCGAAACCTGCGCGTAGCGCTCAATCATTGCCGCAGAAGTGCGCAGAGACCACCCAATACATCCGGCGATCTGAGAAAGCGATAAACCTGCCCGCAAAAGCCCCGTGGCTGTCGTACCACGGGCGTCGTAAATGCGCTGAAAGCGGAGTTTGCAAATTCTGGCAAGCGGACAAACCAAACGACCGGCTGGAAAGGATCAACAGACATTTTCGCCCCAAGGCTGCCGTTTTGTAGGCCTGAGTTCTCTGGTAGCACGAGCTATCTGTTAAAAACCTAAAGCTGGGGCCCAATTGGCAAAATACTTAGAAAACCAGCAACTAAGTGATCCCAAGCAGATCCTGTCGGCTCGGATTGGTACTCAAGAATGTCGCCATCATCGCCTTTTGTCGTCCATTTAAGCTGACCAGCTTTCTCGAGCGTCACGTTATATGTGTATGCGGGCAGCGCGTCGTCCAAGGCACCCATGGTCTGCTCAGTCAATGCTGGCGAGTCAATCAGAATTCCCATCTCGGTGTTGATGTTGACAGACCGCGGGTCCCAGTTGAACGACCCTACGAACAAGTATCGATCGTCAACTGCGAATGCCTTTGAATGTAGACCTGACCTCGATTGAGCCCAATTAATACCGCGACGTTGGACCTGATAAGCGTCGGGTCGCAGCTCATAGAGTTCTACTCCACCCCGTAGAAGTGCTCGGCGTTTCTTGGCGTAGTGCGCGTAAACGGGTGCGACGTCGTTAGATGCAAGTGAATTGGTTACAACCTTTACTTCGACCCCACGGTTCTCGAGTTCGGTCAGCCATTTCACACCCTTGTTGCGCGGCACGAAATAGGCGGAGACGATGTTCACCTTACGGCTGGCATTCTCAAAGTACGGAAGCAATTGAGATGCCAGAACGGGACCTGAGTTCTCGAGACCAGCGGCTTTCGACGGAGGATCAGCATAAAGCTTCGCAGGCAGCCAATCCAATGACAGAGCTCCATCCGCGAAGTTCTCTTGTGCTGACTTTCTGAGAGCCGCGCCATACTGCGTTTGCTTCGCTTCATCGACCAGTTCGTTCAACCTGACTCGCGCATCACCAAGGTCAAATTCCTGAGGTTCTCCAACAACCACCCGAGCTGGAACGGCAAACTCGCTGTTCCAGTAAGAGTCAAAGCTACGCGACACCTCCCGCACAACGGGGCCTGCGGCCAGCACATCCAGATCAGCATAGTTCATTTCTTCCCGAGCGAGAAAGTACTCGGCACCGATGTTTCTCCCACCCACAATCGTGAACACGTTGTCTGCCGTCATTGATTTGTTGTGCATTCTGCGATTGATTCGTTTGAAGTCCGTCAGCCCCGCGATCAACAGGCTTTGATCTCGCCAAAATGGATTGAACAACCTGATCTCAATATTTTTGTGATTGTCCAACGCGGCCGTCATCGCATCATAACTGGACGTATCCATGTCATCCAGTAGCAATCGGATGCGAACACCCCGATCTGCCGCCTGCAAAAGACTGGCTGCAAAAAGGTGGCCCGTTGGGTCGTTGTGCAGAAGGTAGTATTGCGCGTCTATCGTTTGCTCAGCCGCAGCCGCTAACAGCAAACGTGAAACAAGCGCTTCTTCGCCGTCACTGATCAGCTTGACCCCCGACCGACCGTCATTGGGGTCCCCAAGGCGATTGGCAGCCTGAACCAGACCTGTGCCCGACTTTACCGGCAGCGCAGTTGATACAGTCTTTTCATATGTGCGAGTTTTTGGAGCGCAAGCGACAAGGGTCAACGTGCACAAAATACAGACCACTAGCTGCCATCGTGTCATCAGTTTCCTCCATCCCCGTATCCTAGATGACTACGCCTAGACGGGTGATTGCAAGTTTGTTCTGTGAAGCATTTGTGCAAGGTTCGACTGGACTAGGCTCCAGACTCATTGATTTACAGCCAGAACAGCACGGTAGCTGCTAGAGCGATAGCCGAGAGGAATACCTTTGGGCATCTGTCAT
>NZ_JBQFWR010000030.1:0-26178 GCF_056540425.1 Ruegeria sp. AN6 | reverse complement strand
TGACAGATGCCCAAAGGTATTCCTCTCGGCTATCGCTCTAGCAGCTACCGTGCTGTTCTGGCTGTAAATCAATGAGTCTGGAGCCTAGGATGCATCCCGATAAAATCATAGAACGGACCATTTTCCTTACAGGTCACTCATAGATCTCTACTGACAAAGCATCCATCGCATATGAAGTTTCAATATCGGCCTGTCCATCCACATAGCTCAGGGACTGTGACCGTTTTTGTGCCCGTATTTTACCGCTGATCCAGACGGGTTTATACAATTCTTCGATTTCGAACCCTCGTTCGTATCGCACATAAACCATCTGATTGGCCGGAGGAGGCGGTGTGTGAATGCAGGCTCCAACTGTCGGAACCAGAAGGAATTCGACCGCCTTCTGGTCGACAATATCTAGGGGAAGGAGATATCCAGGAAGACGTACGTTCTTCCCCAAAAGGTCAAGGTTCGGTTCACGCGCGGCAATCAACCGTTGGTTCATCACAATTTCGCGTTGTTCAAACAACCAGTCAGGGTCAAGGCCCTGAGATAAAAGGTCTTCGCGGATTTGAACCGCTTCAGCGCGCTTCTCGTCATCCGCACTGTCCGAATTCAGAACCTCAATCCGGTAAAGCATGGCCAATGCATTGATCTGAGAATATTCTAGTGTAGCAAAAGGATCGTGGTAGGGTCGCTCTTCGGGAAGCAGGTCCTGCCAACCTATGTTGCGCGGATCCGCTGCCAGAAGAGGCCCCGCAATCGCAAGGGCGAATAAGATAATCAGAAAATGCGTAATGGTCTTCATTTCAGCGGGTCCTCTTATTCAAAGCCGCACCGACAGTCCGTCGGATAGCGTCATACCGTACACCCTTAGCGCAGGTATTATACTGGCAAGAAGGCCAGAGCAGAAAACGAGGGCTATGAGAAGAACCTCGCGAAAACTCGGCAGGCCAACACCGATGCGAAGCCCAAAATTTGCGGCAAGAACCGGATCTATCGCAAGCGTGAGAGTGCTGAGTGCGATTAATCCAAGCACGATGCCGGCCAACAACAGGAAAGCGGCTTCAAGCAAGATCAGGGAAAAGACACCGACTGGTGTTGCGCCCACGGATCGAAGGATCGCGAATTCACGCCGCCGGTTGTCGAGCGAAGCAGATAACATGACCACCATGCCGATCATTCCAGCCACAGCTACAGCGCCTGCCATCAGACGCAGCGCAGTTTCGGCCGTGCTGGTAATCGACCATAGCTGCAATAGCGCGACGTTAGGAAGAACAGCAGTTAGTGCCTCGTCGCGATGGTCTGCCAGTTGCCGTTGAACGGAAAGCACCGCCGTTTTCTCCTCAAGCCCGGCAAAAATCGCGTTGATGGTCCCCGGTTCATGATCATGGCCACTGTGATCGTGCCCGCCAGAAGTCCTGACAGCTTCCGCCTCGTCTTCATGGTCGCTTTCGTGGGTATTACTGTCGTCATGATCCCGATGCCCTTCTTCGTGCTCGTCAGGGTCGCTGTGCTCCGCATGGTGATCGTCTTGTCCATGGCTTTCGCCATGATTCACATGCCCGTCCGCAAATTCGCTGTCTGCGTGATCTTCATTATGGGAATTCGCGGTGTCATGGTCTTCGTGTTCTTCGGCGGCCTCAGGTGCATCGACCATAACGAACGGGTCCGCAACCTCTGATGCAGTTTCTTCGTGTAAGGCGTCGAAACCCTCGAGCGAAACAAAGACCATTCGGTCGACGGCCGTCCCGGTATGCCCCAGCACGCCGGTCACTGTGAAAGGTGCTTCGTCGTGGACATTAAAGGCAATTTCCCCTGAACCATGGGCATTCACGATTTCAGTTCCTGGCGTGTACCCGAACGCCTGAGCAACTTTTGCTCCAATCACTGCACCGTCTGGAGACCTAAATGGGACACCTTCAGCAAATACCAGTTGCTGGCCGCCGCTGTGACGAAAACGATCAAAATAGTACTCCGACGTTCCAATCACCGGATATCCACGGTGGTTGTCACCCATCATAATTGGAACTGTCCAGCTAATCTGGGGCAGATCTTCGATCATCTCGTAGCTGTCCCAGCTGATACCGGCGCCGGTTGTTCCAACACCAAAAACCGTTGCCATCAAGATCTGCACGTCGTTTCCGCGTGCCGCGATGATCAGGTCGATGCCTGATGCAGAATTGGCAAAACCAGCTCGAGCCTCTGTTCGCAGCCGCTCAACCCCAACAATCAAAGCGACGCTCAAAGCGATGCTAAGAACAGTCAACATAGCAACAAAACGGCGATTGAGAAGGCTTTTTAGACAGAGGTTGAACATCACGAATTGCCTTTGTTAAGCATCGGCAATTCAATGCTCCGGTTAAAGCGTTTCTCAAGGCTACGATCATGGCTGACAAATAGCAGGCTCGTCCCTGATGCTCTGCATTCCTTAAGCAACAGCTGCACAAACGTGTCTTTGGTTTCCTCATCTAGCGCCGACGTAGGTTCATCGGCCAAAAGAACTTCGGGTGCCCCGATGAGAGCCCGCGCAACCGCAACTCGCTGTTGCTGTCCGACACTTAGGGCGCTGGCGGGTCGATTGATGAGCCCTAAATCCTCAAGACCCAACTCACTAAGCAGCCGGGTCGCGGCGGCCTTGGGATCTGACCCCGCTTTATCACGGCGCCGTACGGAAAACCGGCACGGCAGCAGCGTGTTTTCGAGCGCACTCAGCCAAGGCAAAAGGTTAAAGATCTGGAAAACAATGCCCAAATGATCCACACGAAAGCGGTCACGATCACCTCGAGCCAAAGCCCCTACATCCGAGCCCGCAACGCGTACGGAACCCTGCGGCACATCGATTACGCCTGCAATTGCCGAGAGCAACGTGGTCTTTCCGCTGCCACTGGGGCCTCTCATAAACACGCTTTCCCCGGCCTCAAGATCGAAGTTATCGACTGAGAGCACCGGGTCGGGCTGACCGGGCCACCGAAATACCAAGGATTTGAGTTCGACAGTTTTCATTGATGACACAGATGCTTTGGTCAGGTTTTTCAAAGATAATTGAGCTTCTTGGTGACCCAGAAAAGGATCTCTGCCAAAACACCAATGGCTCCGGCCTCGTCTGTCTTGACCAAAGCTGTTCCTGACGTTCCAAATTGCAAGGACTTATTGTCTGCATCTGCAGGTAGTTCAACCAATACGATGTAGCTGGATATCCCGGCTAGTTCCCGCAATGAGGGAAGACCTGATCTTAGATCAACAGTACCTTCGACAGTTCCGACCGGAAAATCGGAAATACGGCCGGTGATTTCTCCACCGGGTTCCGTTCTAAATGCAAGCCGGATTTCGTCACCGACCGAAACATTGGCACGACTGGATTGGGGAAGAGTAGCAATTACTGCAAAGTCTCCGGGTTCGACAAAAGTTATTGCCCCTTGTAGCGGAGTGGCGCGATTACCTGGTCGTAGTGATACAGCCGTGACAACGCCGTTTCCCGGCGCTTTTACAACTGTTTGCTCTAAATGCCAAAGAGCTTGAGCAAGTGCCTGTTCGGCCTCCACAATACCTGCGTCACGCCCGTCGATCTTCGCGGCGATACGCCGCTCAAGGCTTGTCTTCCGGGCTTCTGCTGCGCGGATATTCGCGGTCAACTGGTCGATGGTTGAGACAGCCTCTTGCAGTTGGAACGTGGTTGATGCCCCTCGTTCTTCCAAACGGATGATGTCATCACGACGCTGAATTCCGAAAGTCAGCTGAGCAGTCAAGGATTCAATCTCGGCCTCGGCAGCTGACAAATCTGATACCAGTTGATCGGCAGATGACTTTGCAGTTTCCAAAACAGCTTCGAGCCGGGAAACCTCGGCTTTGAAAACCTCATTATCTATCCGGAATAGGGTCTCGCCCTTTGCGACTTCCTGGTTTGGCTCCACAACGACTTCTGTAATCGTGCCCGCCACGTTCGGAGCAATGTTCGTTGAAACACCCTGAATGGATACCGGGCCAGTCGGAGTTGTGTGGTTCAGCGCACCGATGACCACCAGAGCGATAACAGCAGCTACACCGTAAACCAGAGTTTTCCAGAACCCGTTCCAGGGGAGAAGGTGAAACTTGGAAAAGACCAGCCAGACTATTCCAAAGTAGAGGCCAAGTACGATTAACAAGACTTCATTCCTTCGTGATGTTTCCGGAAAGTTCGAACGACCACCCAAACTTACGAGTGATCGCCCTGTTTGTCATGATGACTTAGTTGTCACCTTGCTCTTCCAACACTTTGCGGTTGGCTTCACGATGGCGCCACGCCGCGCCCATACTCTCTTTCAGATTTTCGGGAAGCGCTTCCAGAGGAACAACAAGGTCGTCATCAACTGGCCACTCTGTCAGCAGCTCAGGATGATATCCCTCGGGATAGTACAGCTTAGGATCGATCTCCATATCCCGCACGTAGGGTTCTTGAATGTCTTCGCGCCGGTGGGGTGGCTTCGGCACGATCAACTGACCATTGCTAAAGTCAAACTGCGGCGCTCGTGAGTTTGGAAACTCGGGCAATATGCCTTCGCGAACCCATATCTGATCTTTGGTGACGTTCACAACGATCCCGTCAGGCGCTCCAAAGTGATAGGGGCCTTTCCAGTGCTCTCGGATCTCCGCTACGGTTTCCTCGATCTGATAGGGGTCATAGCTCATGTGAGTGTTCATCAGAAGCCTGGGTTGCACCAGATTGGCAATGTAGCCGGCCGCATAGCTGGGCGTGTGATGGGTGTCGACGGTATACCGCCCCAGGAAAGGCGGCACGCCTTGAACTCCAGAGGAGATTTCGATGATTTCCTGCTGCTGTTCCGTGACGAAGACATCACAGCCTTTGGCAAAAGGAATATCGATCATGTTGGGTCGACCGTCACCTGTCCAGATGAAGCACATGCCATTCCAGTCCATCCGGTATCCGGACGCACCGTCTTTGGCATGGCTTCTTTGCCAATGTGTGACTTTGACACCGTCTTCGTCATAAATCACGCCGCCGTTGTCACGGAAATCAAACTCGTTGACTTCGATGTCCCAACCTTTGCCAACGGGAAAGACACTGAACGCGTCCCGGTGCCAGCCGGTCATCATTTTCATGCCTTCTACCATCGTTGCGGTGCCGTACTCTTTGGTACGGCCGGACGGGCCGTGGACCGTCAGCTGCTCGTGCCATCCACCGGCCCAGGTTCCGAACATCCACAGGTACGGCAACCCACCAAAGTGGTCTACGTGCAGGTGCGTGATGAAAACATCAGTGATTTCATTCAGTGCGTAGCCACTGGCAATGATGTTCGCTGGCGAACCCTCACCGATGTCAAACATGAAAATTTTGCCGTTACCCAGCTCAACAAGAATCGCCGTGTTCATTTGCCCAGGGCGAATGAATGGGGCAGATCCCATGAAGATAATTCTCATCTCGTTGGGCTGTACATCTTCGGTGCGTGGGAACCAGTTTGCGGCGCTTTTTAACCATGGTTGCGGCGAGATGCCTTCGAAGGTCAAACCCTCTTTCCAACGGCCCATTGGAACACCACCTGACAGCGCAGCCTCGATGTCTTCTTGGGATGAGGGCTCTTGTACCGGAGGGGCCTGACCAAACGCGCTCGTGGCGAGCAATGTCGCCGCAGCAGCGAGCGCGCCAATTGAATTTGTCGATTTCTTCCACCTGTCTTGCAGCATTTTCTTAGTCCTTTGCACGTGACTGGATAAATACAGGAACCACTTCTGAAATGGCTTTAGGGACAACCTGGGAATGGATGACTTCTGAGAGGTGGTCGGCGATTTCCTCGATCAATCCGTCAAGACTTTCGGCGATGGGATTGGTTGTGAATTGGCCTGCTGAATTGCTATTCGCCCAGTGTTTTTCCAACTCATCAGTGAGTAAATCGAAATCCTGGCAGAGCGCGTCAAATCCATTATGGGTCTTCCGCATTTGATGGATGCGGCTGACATGATCCGGGAATGCGAGTTCTAACAATTTGACGTCCGTCATCATCATTAAACCTGGTTCCTTTCTGGGTGCCAGCCTTAGGGTAAAACGCGTATCGCGGAAGGATTACACCGTATAATTAGGGTGACATTCAAATATTCATTTGACAGTATGGCGCTGAAAATACAGCGAAACTTGAGTCTTCAGATGTCTGGCAGCGCTTTGATCCTAGATCCGGAACGACACGCATCCCGTGTCAGGGAAGAGCTTGCTCGGATCTTGGAAAGTGACACATTCGCCAAAGCGGAACGCCTACGGAATTTCCTGAGTTATGTTGTTGAAGAGGCCATTGCAGGTAGATCCGAAGCTATTCTTGGTAAAACGATTGCTCAGGATGTTTACTTCAAGAGTTTTGCCCGTGATGACGGCCACATTAACGTCGTCCGCGTCGATGCAGGGCGGCTACGACGGAAACTTGAGCAATACTATGAGACGTTTGGTGTCGATGACGATCTGCGTATTCACATCGACAGTGGCGGGTATGCGCCTTGGTTCGAGGACTGTTCGAGGTCATGTGAATCGGTTCAAGTTGATCATTCAGCAGTGAGGTCGAGGCCGTATTGGTTGATTGTTATTCCTGCCGTCGCAATAGGGACCATAGCCTTGGTTTATTATTGGGGTGATCGCTCGGAATTGACCGTTGTGGCCAACTCCCAGACACCAGCACGGACACTTGAGCGGAAAGCTTTGTCCGGCAAGTCGCCGGCGGCTGTACAAGCTTCAAACTACTGCGATCAAGGTCGCGGCCTGCTGTTTCCCGTTGCCAGCATCGATAATCAGATCTTGGCCAGCGATGTATTTAGAATGGCTATCAAAGAAGCCCCCGATTTCTATTGTGGATATGCAGGGTTAGCTCACAGCCTGGGAACACAGTCCCTTCAAGCGCGAAACCAGACGGGGCGCGAAGCTCTGAAAAGGGACGCAAGAGCAATGGCTCTGAAAGCAGTGGATATTGCACCTTCAAGTGGCTGGAGCCAATCCGCATTGGCCTGGGTGTCCTATGTCTCTGGAGACTATAATAGCGCCCTGGAGTATTCAGAGCTGGCACAGTCGCTTCGACCTAATGATGGAAACGTTCTGGACTTTCGCGGCATGATACTACTGGTTCTGGGCCATTTTGAAGAAGCCTATACCGTTAGTGACCCAAACCATCCGCGAGAAATCGGAAGTCACCAATTTGCGCATCGTAACATTCACGCCGTAGCCAGCTTTCACCTTGGAAAATTCCGGGAAGCAATCTCGTCTCTGGAATTTGCGAGTGATAGTGGTGACCCTGTCAGCGCGCTCTCTTTGGTCTACATGACGGCAGCCTATCAGAGGTTGGGTGAACTGAAAGAAGCGAAAGAAACGCTGAACCAATTGAAGGGGTCTTGGCCGGAGTTCAATCCAAAGCTGGTTCTGGACGCATTTTACTCTCGCCCTGAATTATCTGAAGGCGTGATTTCCGCTTTGCAGGCGGCGGGATGGGATGTATCGGATTGACCCACTGAGGCGCCACAATCGGTCAATTCAATCGCTTTCGCTAGCTGCTATATGCCTTTCTGGCTTAATCGGTCGTTATTGATGCGGATCGGAAGCGGACTTCGGCAAAAATCGAACAATTGGCGGCTTTGTCCGCAACTCGGGAACTGCAAAGTTTGGTTTTGAAGGTCTGCTTAGGGCTGCGTGCGATTCTTGATCCCGAACAGGCGAAGAGCAGAAAAGTCCCGCATCGCGGTCGTTCGCGACATTCGGGCAAACGTCCGAATTGAGCCCATTGTACGCATTCGTATTTTGTGCAGCATCAGTCGCGAAGGGCGGACATTGGCCGTTCACGGCGCTCGGATCATAGGTCCCGAACGCGGAAAATGGCCTCGATCCGCTGAGAATTGACAACGTCCATTTTCTTACGTTTTTCAATGTGGGGCGAGCGACTTCAAAGCGTCTCTCCGAGCCACGCGCCCCCTCCTTTCAGCGATCCATTTTTCTCATTCTGAACCAAGATGCTCTTCTAGGAAATCAGCGACGCGACGAACCGCTTCGGCGGATTCAGGTGTCTCCGAATGACCGTGGAAGCAGTGTTGCATGGCGTCGTGAACATCCAGAATCGCCTCGTGACCGGCACTACGCAGGACTCCGTACATGCGTATGCCGTCGCTCATCTGAATTTCTTTAGAGCCAGTCTGGACCATCGTCGGAGGGAAATCTCGTCCCTCGAAATTGTCATAGACAGTCGAGTAGCGTGGATCCTGTGCTTTCTCTTCAGTAATTCCCAGCATCGGCCACACTGAGTCGATCAAGTGATCTACGTTAGTGCGTGGATCGTCGTACCGCAGCGTCCATGTCGAGTCGCTGTTGAACGAGAAATCAGTCTGCGGGCTTTGCATTACGGCCGCACCAGGCAGCGCTCCTCCGCGATGCGACATGGCATTTGTCGCCATCGCCACCAATCCGCCGCCCGCGGAACAACCGTAAATTCCGACGTCCTCCGGTTTATATCCCCCGCCCTCTCCGGTCAGAGCATCAAAAACGGCGATCACCTGATCCCGCTGGTCCAAAATGTCCCAGTCGGGGGCGGGCATCAACTTATAGTCGACCGAAACGATGTCGATGCCCATATGATTGGCAAGCGGTGCTGTCCGGTCAAAAGTTGTTTCCGGAGTGTTTCCGTAAAAGGCCCCTCCATGTGCGTGAATTAAGACCTTACCCGGATGGCGGTTCTCGCTGGGCTTGATTGTAACAGTTCTGACACCGCCAATCTCTCGTTCCTCGGTAGTTAAGTTCAGAGTCGTTAAAAGTTGCTTGCCAGCGGCCTCCATCGGGTCGATCAATTCGTCGTGCAACGACTGCCATGCATCGTAGTCCGTCGGATCTGGGTAGCCTTCCCAACTGCTGGTGAGCCAATTGGGCGTCCAGTTAACCATCACCTCACGCATCTCCGGGCTAACAAAATCGGGAATATGCGTTGGAAATGTCTTGTTTCGGTTTGGATCATTGGGGTCGGCGTTGAAGGTCGCAATGGATAGAAGGCGCCGAACGTCTTCGTGACATGGCGCGTTCTGACTTTTTACTTCCAACGTATCACAAGCCTCTTTCAGCGCAGACAATTCTTCGTTCAAACGCTCGACGGCAGTAGTACTTTCCTCAGAATTCAGAATGTCGCCGACACGTGCGTAAGCATCAGACATCAAAGTCCAATGTGATCCGTGGTTTTCTGTATCGGAAACGGCAACGGTGGCAATCCCCGCCAATGCAGCCGAAGCCACAAACGGAGTTTTCCGAGTTTTCATTCGACTTTCCTTTCGTTGGTTATTTTGCGTTCTCATAAGACGTGACCCGGACCTTCATGCCGGGGCGCAATAGGAATTCAGGATTGGGGAATTCGGCGATGCTGTAGCCAATCCCTGTCTCCGGATCGAATTCGAACGGCGTTGATACAAGGCGTCCCCGGTGTGGGAACTCACCACCTTCCGGCAGTTCCAACAACAGTGTCAGGCTGCCCATTACACTGTCGTGGCTTTCGCCTGCGAGGATGCGTTCCTGATGCTTCTCATATGTCCCTTCCACGCGAACGTGGATCGGATCCAGTTGATACAGGGTTCCGATTTCGGGCGAGTCGGCGACGACGTTTGCATTATCGCGAAACCGCGGCGCACTCATCTGGCCGTCGAACGGTGCGTGGATGAGCTGGAGATCTGAGATAGCCTTGGCCTTTTCTGCATTGAGCCTCTTTGTCTCAACGGTCGCTTCGGCGATTTTGACGCGCGCTTTAGCTTGCGCAATCTCGACTTCAGAAACAGAATTGGTGCCCAGCCGCTTCTTTCTGGACAAGTCAGCCTGGGCCAACTCCAGTTCAGCCACGGCCTGCTCGTGAGCCAACTCACCGATTTTGGCATCCCATTGCTTGAAGACCTGGTCGAAAGTCACCAGTAGATCACCTTCTTTGACGAATTGACCTTCAATAAAGTGGACAGTGTCGATCTGGTTTTCGGCGGCTGCCGACACATCCCAGCTTTTGGCTGGCACAACTATTCCTTCTCCTTCCGCACTGAAAACTCCCGGATCACTGCTCTGTGCGTTCACTACGGTCGCGCAAAGCAAGGTTGTGATCAGTGTGGCTCGCAAAAGCTTTCTTGCCACGTGTGTCTCTCTCCTATGTCGGTTTTTTGGTTCCTCTAATGGTTTTTACAAACGGGCGGGATGGACGAGGTGAACCATCCCGCCCATCGCTCAGTTCAGCGTGCTCTTGTAGATCACGCCGTCCTTCATGATGAGGTTGATGGAGTCTATGCCGCGCGCGCGCGGCTCTGCATCAAACCATTTGGGGTTGCCGCCAATAACGGTGATGTCTTCCAACGGGTTGCCATCCACCAGAAGGATGTCGGCATAGGCCCCTTCCTCGATCACACCCAGTTTGTGCGGATAGGGATTGGACCGACCCGAAAGCAGAGCCAGTTCGCCGCCCACGGACGTCATCGCCTTCAGCGCTTCGAAGTTTCCGAATATGTCGGCGAATACCCACTTCTCATGATCTCGCTGCTGCCGGGCTGAAACGCCGTTAGTGTTCACAATGTCCGAGGAGAAGACCATTTTGGGGCGCACCTTCTGCATGATCGACACAAAGTCCTTTGCGTTCTCCTTCATCTCGATGACCCGCGGATACTCAAAGGAATTAGGATTGCCGAACAGCGGGTGTTTGAAGATCTCGTCGCTGACAACCGAGGCAAGGTAGGGGCTGATGAAGCCGCCTTTCTCTTTGAGAAGCATGGCGGATTCTTCTGAAATGAACTGGCCGTGCTCGATGGTCTTCACCCCGAGTTCCAACGCGCGTTTGATCTCCTTGTCCGTGTAGATATGAGCCGCGACATAGACATCCCGAGCCTCGGCTTCCTCGACTGCGGCCAGAATCTCTTCGTCGGTGAATTGTGGCGCGAACATCGGGCTTTTGGCACCGGCGATTCCACCCCCCATCATGATCTTCACGATGGTGGCGCCATAGCCAAATGTCTGGCGCACGGCCTGACGCACCTCATCCGGTCCATCCGCAATCACGAACACTCCGAGTCGGCCGAGATTGTTGTCGCTGGGGTCGGTTTGACCCGCCAATAGGGTATCACCATGGCCGGATGTCTGGGAAATCGTGGAACCCGCCAGATACATGCGCGGCCCTTCCAACAATCCCTGATCGACAACTGTCCGCAACCCGTCATGCATGCCGCCCATGTCCCTGACAGTCGTGAACCCGTCGGCGAACCATTCCTGTGCGGCTTGGGCGCCCATCGCAGGGAAGAGATCCCAGCGTGAGTTTTCCATTCCAATCCGACCACCGCCCATGGACAGGTAGAAATGCACGTGGCTGTCGATCAGGCCGGGCATCAGCGTGCGGCCGCCGCCGTCGATGACAGTTGGCGAAATCTCAACCGTTTTGGACCCGTCGTCACCTTCAACGACAAAGGTATAGCCTGAACCGGCACCGCCACTGATTGGCGAAACCTCAATCGCTGCTTTTCGGGTCTCGACCTCCCATGTTCCGGATTCCGGAATATCTTCGGCGACTTTGTGGATTTTGTTGTCCACGACGAGAACATCGAGATCTTGCAGATCGTCGGTTGTCCCATCAAACACCATGACGTTTTTGAACAAGGTAACCGATGGCGTTTCCTGCTGGGCAAATGCCGCCCCCGCGGTAAGGATGAACGCGGTGGCGACCAAAATCGACGTGGTTCTGGTAAACATGTCATCTCCATGAACGCATGATCGATCTTGAATCGACCTTTTCCTCTCCAGACTATGGCAGCTTCTCATGCGGCATGCCTGACAATCTCCTGAGGTCAGAAATTTTCTTGTTAGGATATGGTCAGGTTTCCCGCATTTTTTCTAGAAAGCCAGAGACAGAGGTGGCATGAGTCCGGGTAGAGGGAGCGAATATGTTCGGGAATCGAAAAACACCCAGAAATTCTGATCTTCCGATGGTTCGAGCAACTGTGTTGGCGCCCGTCATTGATGCGTTGCGAGCGCAGGGGCAGGACTTCGAAGCAGTTTTTCAGGATCTTGGATTTGACGCGGCAATGATGATCGCACCTGAGCATTTTCTGTCACATGAAACTGTATATGCAGCCTTCAATGCCGCATCTGAAGCCGAAGGAGCAGATTTTTGCACACGGGTTGGCCAGTCTGTAGATCTCAAGCGCTTCCTTCCAAAAGGGCAGGAGCTTGCAGAGGCCTTTACGCTGGGTGACTTGTTCACACGCTTCACCCAGATTGTCTCAAAAGAGTCCAACGCAGTCACTCAGTCCTTGGTCGTAGAAGACGAATATGCTTACTTTGCGGCCCGACGGCATTTTCGCTCGTCCGTATCACCTGCCCAAGCCGATGGATTTATGATCGGGATCTGGATTTCACTGCTGCATCGAGTGATCGATTTCCGTTGGGATCCGCGCGAAATCGTACTGCAACTGGCCAACCCTAACGTATTGCCCAAACAGTTTTACGGGGTTACTGGCATTCCGTCCGACGAACGAGGGTTTTCGATACGCTTCCCATCCACCTGGCTGAACCATCGCCTCTCAGAGGACATGTTGGAGAACAACCCCGAGTATCACCCATCAATCATGGAACTTGCTGCCCCGCTCGATTTTTTGACCGGGTTCGAAGACATCGTCCGGTCCCGGTTGTCCGATCCGGCGTTCACAGCGGAAGAGGCCGCGCGCTCGGTTGGTTTGCATCCCAACACCCTGAATGCGCGTCTGTCAGAACGGGGTGAGACAACCTCTAAGGTCATTGCACGCATGAAACGTGAGAAAGCGATTGAACTGTTGGGTGTGGAATCCTGCTCGGTCAGGCACGCCGCTCAGCAACTGGGGTTTTCCGACCCGACTGCATTCTCACGGGCTTTCCGGAGGTGGACCGGTCAGTCCCCACAGGCTTTCAAGCGCTCATATACGGGACCAGAACAATGACCTTAACGATAGTCATTGCGCTTTTGTCTGCGTTCTTCCTGTTGGCGAGTTCAATCAAACTTGCGGGCTGGCAAAAGAGGGTTTTCGAAACGCAGCTGGCGATGTTCGAAAGCTATGGCCTCAATCGGCAGATGATGTTTTTGGTCGGTCTCGTCGAATTGTTCGGGGCTGTCTCAATCTGGTTCCAGGGATCGGGGCTAGGTCCACTCGGGGCGGCTGCACTTTTGGCAACATCCGTCGGCGCCATCTTCTGTCACCTGATCTTTGACTCCTGGAAAGACGGAATCCCCGCAATGATAACAGCGGCTCTTTCTGCATTTGTGCTTTGGAACGGTTGGAGCAGCATAAATTCGGTCTTCACGTGAATTGCAAAGTGCATATGGTTGTCCCAAAGAGACTGTTCTGAAGCAGAAAGCCACCGTTCATGTATTTTCTTCGAAATAGCAATGAGCGCCGAAAGCGCCAGTTGACGCCATCGGGCCGGGCGGCGGGTTTGTCCGCATTTCGGGGTTTGCAAAGCCCGACGATGATTGTCCGCTTCGGGCTGGTTGCGGTCAACCATGCTCATCGCAGAGACTGGTAGTACATGGTTCCGCAGAGCAGTGTTGGGGTAATGCATATCCGGGGCGCTTTGGCTCCTAGCAGGAGAGGCGCTTAGAAGAAGCGCGCACTACTACAACGGCAGTCGCCATATAAGACATCTTATATTAAACATTGGGTAATGGCGGCAGGTAAGCTGTACTAGCGGTCTGGGTCTGTATCGAGTTTGCCCCAGAGATCATCAACCAGATCTGAGAAGCCATCATTCGAGGCCTCCTTGGGCAGTAGACCAGCTCTTCGCCGGCGTTCGACCTCGGCCATTAGTTCTTCCTCTGTGGCTGTCTCAAACACATCACATCGTAGAGCTTCAATCTCGTTCGCTATCCACGACTCAAATTTGTCAGCGTAGAAGCCCAGGGAATACGGCTCGTCATCAGAAATCTGCTTGATAACAGCATTCCAATCTTCGCTCTGGTTCGATTCCTTTTCGACCCTCTCATCTAGTTCGCGGATAGACTTGCGGATCATCGGCAGCAGCTCTGCCTCAACGCTTTCTTCGCCCGCGCCGGTCCCCGCAAGCCAAAGGTCTGCGATCTTGCGGACGAGCGCCCAGACCGTCTGACTTCGAGGGTGGCCTTCAATCTGGCCGCACAGACCTTTTTCTTGAATGCCCAGCTGTTCAGCGGCCCGTTCGTTCATTCGAATATTGTAATCAGACACGTCCGCGAGTTCTGAATCGTTCTCAGCCACAGCTCGGGCGACCTCGTGATCACCAACATAGACAACCACCTTCAACATCCCACTACCCCTTCCTTCGCCGGTTCATCACTCGGTCCAGGTGGCTGTAGTCCAGATCTCGCATTATCCTTTTAACTCGCTCTGGATCGACTTCGCGATCTTTTCCAGCAGTGTGGACGATGTGTCTGACGTAGATCGTCAACGCGACAATGATCACGGCGGATAAGATCAAGCTGATATGCTCCGCCCCCATCACTAAGTCTTCTTCCTTGGGTCTTCGATCCCGAGGTCGTCGAACACGTTGCCGCTACCATCAGTGATCTCGACATCATCGTCCTCAGTCACTAGATCCCAGGTGTTCTCTTTGACCCATTCATCCCGCCATTTGGGCGCATCGGCCGGACGCTGTGCAAAATCGGCGATTTGCTCGAAAATCATTTTGCGCAATGCAAGCCAGACCTCCGGACCCTCTTTGCGACGAGCTTGCAACTCTGCGATCAAGTCATCCAGAGGAACATCCTGTAACGGGCGCCCGAAGATCTCGTCTTCTGAAAAATCATCTGTCATCGCTCAACATCCTCGACACTGATCGTCAAGACTAAGATCTTGTTTGGTTTTTCAGTGATCTCTTTTCCTTCAATCTCTCGAAGTTTGCCGTTCACCAAAGTCTCGCAGACTACGAAAATTGGGATTTCCTCTTCTGTAGTCTCGTCACTCATCTGGTTTACCCTTCGGATCAGGCACCTTTCGCGACCGGATCTCATCCGAGGTAATCGGCTTGGTTAGTTTTGCTCGACCGGCCGCAATTTCAGCCTCCCGAAGCCTAAGCAAACGCAAGGTTTGTTCATCCAGCTCAACGTCGTCGTCATCACCCATCAGACTTCTCCCGAGTACAGTAACAGTGAGAACAGAGCACTTGAGACCTGTCGGCTGTCCGAACGACGTCACCAACGTGGCCACACTCTTGACACGTCACACCGCATCGAAATTCCATCCAGTCAGCGTACTCCTGAATGAGATCGTGGTATCGACTGAAACCGATGGAAATCTTGCCATCCTGGCCTTTCTTAATATCCGAGATCTGAATAGTTCCAGGGGCTAGTGCCCTGAAATCCTGACTGAAGGAAAGCTTGTGGAGTGCTTGCGAAATCATGACGAGCCAGCCCTTTCCGACAGCAGGAACAAGAGATGCGCAATCCGGAGAAACGAGGTCTGGATAGTTTTCCACAATGTCCAGCCTCAGGCTGTCGGGCCAGGATTCTTCGGCGCCCTCAAATCGCCGCCGCAGAGCATCATTGTAGCACCAGCTGCAAAGCATCGTCACAAACCCAAGGATGCTCTGGCGTTGTGCAGAATTAGAACAACCTTCACAGGTTTGCTCAATCTGATCGACACGCCATTGAATCTCTTCACTCGTAGCTTGGTTGCAGCCCGGGCCCCCATAGACGCGCAAGCCTCCCCATTTCTGTTTGATCTGAACGATGGACGGGTGTTCACCACCAAACAGGTCGGGCTGCTCGTCGATCAACCTTTTCACTTTCTCAAGTGCAAGCGTAAGCTGCTCCGCCCACCCGGCACGATACTCACCAAGCTGCTTGAAGACGCTTCCATGAATATCATTCCAGTCGACAACACTGCTCATCACTGACCTCCGGGCCCGCGCCTCTTTGAGATCGTGTGAAACCTCCGCCATAGCAATCATCATACGGTCGACCACTTCGAGGTCATTACACTCGACATGCAAACCCTCGGTCGACCATGTGACGTCAGAGACGTGCGGAGCTGGGTAGTTGTGCGCCATCACCAAACGCATCTCTTCGGCGTACCAGGCGTCAAATGAGCGGAGATCATCTGGCGCTCCATGGTCCTCGATCACACCTCGGACCTTTCCCCGGAATTCCTTCCAGCTCTTTTCGACATCATCCATCAGTCACATTCTCCAGAATTTGGTCTTGTTGAGATGGAAGACCCCTCTCGAGATCTGGCAAGCCGGACCAGCCTTCGGGTGTGCGTCCGAGGCTCTCCTCGACCGATTGTTTGATGTCTTTGAAATCAATTGCGTTCGTGACGTCGCCCGCCATGTCGGACACCTCCTGAGGATGGTAGGAGGCGTCGGAATCGAACCGACTCGTGCACTCTAATCTGGAGCAATTACAAGGATATAAGCCTCGCCCGCATACCAATGCTGCCTCCCACGGATTTCGCGTGGGTTATCGACCTCAGGCCGATATTCGATGGCAGTGGATGCGTGTGTACGTCATGACCGGAAGCTGAACCAGTTCGTATAACCATGTCAAGACGGAGCGTGCTGTACTTAGAAATTCACCGCGTAGTTCTGGGAACCTTCTAGCTTAGCGTGTGCCCGATACACTGATGCATGTTATTTTGCGGGTCAGTACAGCGTCGAGTAGCTCTCAGACAGCGAAGCGATTCGATACCCTGTGATCCGGACTCGAACTCAGAAACTCCGTCGATAGTTCGCTCTGAACCGACGCGCGTCTTTTGATCTGCGTCTTATGCGCTCCGTTCTGGAGAAATACAAAAGTCTTGATCTGACCAAACCTCAGCGGCAGCATTGACCTGCATCTTTCGAAAATGGAGATCCCGGTTGCAAGACATTGTAAGTCTCATTCCATTTAGCGTTTCGAGTCATTTGTGATGATACGTTCCTCACCTGAACTGCTGGCAGTTTCCAGGCGTTGGTATGAAATACTCAGAACCAAGAAGAATACAGACGAGTTGCAGGATTTTCTGTCGAAAGCAGATGAACTACGGTTCGTTGGGACAGGCGAAGGTGAGTTTTGGAGCGGGCAAGCAGTTCGCGATGGGGTTAGCGGATTTTTTGCGGAGATCCCGGCACCCGTCGTTTTCGAAGAAGTTGAAGCTGAGGCCTTCGAAAACGGAGAAACGGGATGGTCATCCTTCGTCCATAAGATTCAGTTTGTCGGCTTTGATGAAGCCGTCTTTTACCGCACCGTCCTGATTTTTGTCCTGGAGGGAGCGGCCTGGAAGATCATCAATCGCCACGCTTCAGTGCCCACTCCAAATATTGAACTCGTGGGTAAGGAACAGCTGGCCATCCAAAAACTGGTTGACGCTGCGCGTGAAGATGGACCCGAGCTGGTCCAAACCGAAGGTTTGGCTTCGGTACTTTTTACTGATGTGGAGGGCAGCACAACGTTAGCGGAGGCGTTGGGCGATCAGCGTTGGTCGGTGCTGATCGAAAACCACTTCCAAGTCTTGGCGGCGATCATTGAGAAGTATCATGGCCAGTTCGTGAAATCCCTTGGAGACGGAACGTTGTCCGTCTTTCCGTCCGCGAAGGAAGCGCTAACGGCCGCTGTCAAGATTCAGAATGCCATTGCATCGGCTGCCGAGGAGCCGTCTTTCGGTGTCCGGATTGGAATTCACACTGGCGATGTCGTGCAATCTCGTGGAGATTTTTTCGGTACTGTGGTCAACAAAGCGTCACGCATAACGACCGTTGGTGCGGCAGGCGAGATACTCGTTTCAGATGCGACACGCGCCATGGTCGGAGGACGAACTGATTTCTCTTTTTCTGAAATAGAACCCAGACTCCTGAAAGGTCTACGCGGTCACCACGTCTTGTATCGGTTGGAGTGGCAAGATTAAGTGTTGGGGGCGCCGTAACTCCGGCAAATCGCCTAGTTTCCTAGGGGAGCAGCACCGCCAGTTGTTTTGAGGTTCGCAGCACACCTCACATCGCCAGCAATTCCCGATGAATTGCGACCATCGCCCAAGTGTCGCGCGTGCAATACGCAACAAGATCAGAATAGACCTTCTCGCGCTCTGGATCATCCGATTCGGTCAGTGTTACGTCCTTCCAAAGGCGAGACGCGCTCGCCCCCTCTTTGATGTCCAGATCATCGTATGAAAGTTCTGGCAAAAACGCTGGAAGAACGGCCTTGATAGAGGCGCTTCCCATGAACGCGGGATCGTTGATCACTTCATCCGCAAACGGCTTCATAAGATCTACAACGCGGGCGTTTAGGCCTTCCAGGAACTCTGCGTGCTCTGGATAAGTTTCCGCCATTTCCGTATTGCGCGATTTTTCGAACGGCGCATACCAAACCACTACAGAACCAACGTCACCTATGTCTTCACGAAGTCTTTTCAGTAAGGCTGGCATCGGATTACTGGAGTCACGGTGGAGATACTCCCTGTGCTCGATTTCTCCGTCAGGCTCATGCTGGGTATGCAAGGAATACTGGAAAGCCACTTGCTGATAGGGACGCGTTCCGTCCCAAGGTGGCAGCAAACTTTGAGACGTCTCGTAGTCAAAGTAATAAACCGGATAGACAATCTCGCTCAGAAACCTGCTCAACCCCTGATGATCGATAGTGCGTGCACGGTTCGCTACTGCTCTCAAGTAGCGCTGTGTCGACTTGCCCAACACAGATGGATCGCTGATCTCGTCAATCTTTGTGATCCCGTTTGCGATGAGTTCGGAGGCTTTTTCCGCGTTCATGAACGGAAGGCGGTGGATGCTGTCTTGCACTAGTGGAGGGTCTAGCTTCTCGCGGATCTCCAGCCATTCACCGTAGGATTTAAGGCGCGCACGTTCAGGGGACGGATCAGGCATCGTAACGCTGGCAATGACCCTCAATGCCTGATCGATACGCGTGCGTGTTTTTTCGAGCTGCTCAGTCACCGCATCCGTGATGTCAGTGATGCCGACAAGCTCTTGCGGATTGATTTCGCCGTTTCTGACGTAATCACGGTTCACATGTGCCACTTCGCAGCGCGCAATGGGGAACCCGGCTGCCTCAAGCACGACACGCTGGAAGGCGAGATCAAAGGTGTGTTCGGGCTTTGCAGATGTCCCGCTCTTGATCTCTGTCAGAACGTACTCATCGCCACTGCGACTCACGATGTCGGAGATGCAAGTTATGGTTCCATCTTCATAGCGTCCTTGAGCCACGGCGTTCGCACCATCTCTCCAAGCATCCAGAGTGCGCGCGGGCAGAGCTTGGTATTCTGAAAAATCTGAAAAGCCGAGTTTTTCGAGATCTCCAAAAAGCTCCTCCGCGTAGGGCTCAAACGCGTGCCCCTCGTCAAAGCGCGCTTGCAATGAGGGGTCAATCGGCGGCAACAGATGCCTGGCGTGCTTCTTGATCCATAGCCAGGCGGGGTGCCTGAGAAACAACATATAATCAGATTTGGATAGCATCGTATTATTTGCATTCCAGAATTGATGAAACCAGTGGAAGACCATCGTGGCCAGCTATTGAGAGTAACTCTTCATTGGTGCAGTCGGCGTCACCACTCTACCAAAGCCTCATGTAAATCGTACCGATAGCTCGGCGTCCATCACGCCACCAAAACCAGCTGACCATTCTTCACTTGGAAACACTGGCCATGCGTCTGTCAAAGTACCGGTTGTTACCAGCTCGCCTCCCTGAAGCTGGTCGGCTTCGGAGAGCAGAGACACAAGATGAGCCAGGACTTCAATTGGGCCTCCAAGCGCGTTTTCACCTTTGCCGGACTCGATGGCCTCGGCGCCCTTGAACAATGCTAGTGGCACTTCGGCTAAGCCGGTCAAGACATCATGCGTAGCCGCGATTTTGTCGCCAAGAACAAGGCAGCCGTGCAATCCTTGTGCTGCGATTGAGTCTTCGACCGAGAATTTCCAGTTGGGATAAATCGATTGAACTATTTCAAACCCAGGGGCCACCCACTCCACGCAACCTGCCAACTGCTCATTGTTCATTTCAGCTGTTGGTGCATGTTTAAGGCCCAGAACGATTTCTGGCTCGATTCTCGGTTCTGAATACCTTGCCAAGTTTACCGACTGATCAGTCGAAAACAGCCCATCTGCGTAGACCTCTCCCCAAATGGGTTGATCTACACCATAAACAGGCCAAATCGTGCGGTTCGTGAAGCCGACCTTCCGGCCAACTCTCTTTTTGCCCTGAAGCTCTCGGACGCGACTTGCAATCGAATATGCTTCATCCAGCGTTAGCTGTTCGGCCTCTGAAGACAGTTTAGATATCTGCTGGGCAGAGGTCAGGGCATCAGCGATTGTCTTAGCGCTAGCTTCAATATCTCTTGTCATATTCGCATTATACCTGCCGAAGGCTGGATTGCGATGCAAGCGAGGTCCATCAGGATTGGCTCAAGATTGGACCACTGGTCGCAGGGGTCGACGTAACCGATTTACTTCTGCGGATCACCTGTTCGGCTCTGGTCATGCACGCTAATCGAGACAGGATGCACAGTGTAGAACAAGGTAGGATATTCGCCTCCGGCATCGAGAATGCGCGCTTTATTGGCCTTGAGACAGCAAACAATACGATGCCAGATTATGATCCTGCCTGGCCTAAAGCCCTAGTGGAAATAGAGCATTTTTTGAATTCAATTTGAGCAGTGTACCCAGCCCAGAATGGGCAGCTAAATACGGAATATAGCAATTCAGAAAAATTGTGACTTCCAACCAGCGGCTACTCAATTGCAGTGCGAAATGTTGAGGTAAGTCGTTTGTTCAAACCGTGATGAGGCTCGGCAGAGGAACCGTAGTGCAACTCCGCCAAGGCAGCGATGTCATTGAAAATGACTACGGAGCCGCCCTCTTCATTCGCATAAACCAGTAGTTTTTGGCAAAAGGCATCCAAACCAATTTCCGGAAAGCCCGCCATTGCCACGCCACCGGGTGCTGGTCCGCCGAACAGCAAGAGAACCGTATCCGGCAGCGCCACCCCCTGTTGGGAAGCTTCCGTTGCAAAATCGATTTCCCCAAACCAGACAGTATCGTCCTGCCCCATTACGGCTGTCCTGAGACGTTCGACTGCCTCTGGTACGCTGCGCTGAGATCGCAGTTCGATGACCCCATAGTCGGCAAACAATTCGCTGGTTGGCGCTGGTGCTGCATCCAAGCCGTTCAGAACTTCGAGCAGCTTGCTCTCAAATGTATTTAACGCTTGGGTGTCATTCAGACCATGCCGCACTTTGAGAAACTGAGAGTCTGTATAGGCGATCTGCGGGCGATCATCCTGATCGAATGAGAGAACGCGAAAAGGAAGGTCCAGACCTGCTCGTACGTTCTCTTCCAGAATGGGCGTGTTTATCTCTGGATCAGAGAAAATGAGTACACGTGATGCTGGCATTTCTACGCCTTCAGCTTTGGCCAAACGCGCGTGATCTATCGATGCGATTGGAGTAGCTCCCGCTTCGACAACGGCAGTCTCAAGCTCTAAAAAGTTTTTGTCCACCGCAGTCTGAACAGATGACGATTGTGCAAGACCGGAGGTCGAAACCGACGCGGTTGTAATCATCGAGAGAACAAAGAAAAACCTCAGCACTTTAACACTTCCTGTTTCATTGTACTTTTCTCAGGGAAACCGCCGCCAGAGCTGCAAAAGCTATCTCGGCCGCAAGAAAAAATAGAAGTACCCCGTTTGGAACTCCATCGATAAGAATGCTTAGCATGCGTCCAACTGCCAGTCCCGACATAAACAAAAAAAGAACCCAAAGCGCCGGTTGTTGTAAATCTGGTTTCGCCACAGCCGCTAACCAAAACAAAGCGTTTGCCAGATAAAGACCCATAATCGCTCGGAACACGTGGGTTTGGTTCGTCCCTTCCACAGGAAATCCCAGCAAAACTGGGATCGAACTGCCGGGCATCAGACCGTATGATAACGCAATTGGCACGAGGCCGACGGCAGCAAGCAAAAGTACCAATCTAGCACTCATGGAGGACTCCTTCTCGTAGAGGTTTCGCTCTTTTGCGAATTCCCAATCGGTTTTTTGAGGCAACCGATGATTCGAGCCGGATGCCCAAACAGCAATCAGAAAGGCATATTGTATGCCTCATTAACCTTCTGAGAGATGACACCTTCGGTTGATGTCTATTCTTCAACTTAACCTTGGTTGGAAACCAGCTTCCCACTCGGAAGAATTCCTCTAAGGTTTCTAGATGTGCCTTTACCAGACTGGCGCTACTGCTGCTTTCGTTTAACCGAGATAATGCATCCAGAGTGTTTTGGATGCCGTGCAGGGACATCTCGTGCCATAGCGTCCACGTTTCCGAGGTGCCGCAACGCTCCGTTGTTGAGCAATACGCCTCGCCCAGCATCATACCGGCGCTGTCCGAATCCGCTGGCAACACATTCCCAGTTTTCCTTGGCCGCCGCGTTGCGGAATCTCGGTAGGTCGTGCGGGTCATGCCGTCCCGGTGTCGCTGCGACGTGATCGTGTTTCTTTGAGTTGCTTTGGTGACTTAAGTAGTGGGTCACTTGTGTTGAGCCAGGTTGCTGAACAGCACCGGTTGTTGGCCTCGGCCTAGGGCGCATGATTGTCACGACACCTTGTGGATTCTTATGTCCTGGGACGGCTACGTGAGTTGCCATAGGTCTTGGTGTCAACTGTGGAACCTGGCCAGGAACCGCTATGGGAACCTGATTAGGAGTCGCGGTCGGGACGAGCGGTGGCACAGCAGTTTGACCGGAAGGCTGAGGCGGGACCTGACCAGGAACGGCGACTGGTATTTGGTTTGGTGTTGCAGTTGGCACAAGGGGCGGCACATCAGGCTGAGGCGGAACCTGGCCAGGGACAGCTATCGGAATTTGATTGGGAGTCGCAGTCGGAACTTGCGGCGGCACAGCAGTTGGCCCGGTAGCCAATGGCGGAACCTGATTGGGAACGGCTGTCGGAACCCGGTTTGGTGTCGGATTTGGCACCAAGGGTGGAGCTAGGGTTGGTGCTACGATCGGCGTTGGAACTTGACCGGGAACCGCTATTGGCGTTGCGATAGGAACCCGACCGGGAATTGCGTTCGGGACCGCGCCCGGCGCAAGGACAGGCACAACAACGGACGTGGGCGTTTGCTGCGTTCCCTTAGGCGGCAACTGATTTGCCACCGGCTGAGTTGGGCCAGTAACTTGATTACCTGCCCCTTGCCCACCAGCCTGCCCGCACCCTTGGCTCGACTGGTGTGGGTTCCCTACGCCTCGGCACCACCCGTAGTGATTTCCCTGCGCGACGACCTGCGTAGCGGCCAGTTCTGCAAACAAACAAGCTGCTGCAAGCAAAGCAATGCGGTTCCGTTTCATAACATCCTCACCAACTTGTTGTCAGAGCAAGATACGCGCCAGGATCGCCAGAGTCGGTCAAAGGGCCGTCTCTCAAAGGGACACCTACATATCCGGACAGGAATAGGTTTCGCTTAAACTCGATGTCCAAACCCAGACCTGTTGAGGCCAGTGTAGCATTATCAACTTCGAAACTCGCAGGGTCATTGTTCGAGATGTAACCCACGTCGAAAAAGGCAAAGGGTGTTAAGCGATGTATGCTCTGGGAACTGGGGAAGTAGGAATGAGACACTTCGAAAATCGCGGAAATCCCGGAATCACCATCCACTTCGTCAAAACGATATCCGCGCAAAGCATAACGATCACCGAGGAAGTACTCCTCGACTGAGGGCAGCCGGTCTGTTGTGTACTGCCCCCAGATCTCGGTGCGCCAAGCTGTGTTGGGAGACAAACCCGTTAGCGGGCTTTCGTATCCGACGCCGCCTCGTAGATGCCAGAACGAAGAGTCCCCGTCGTCAAAACTTGCGTCTGTGGTGTCGTTGTCATTGTCACCAAAAGATAAGGTTAGCCCCGCTTCCAGAGCTTGTCCTTTTGGGTAGTTTTGCCCGTAAAGATATGTAAGGCCAACGACACTCGCGTCACTAGACAATGGAACGCCGCCGCTGACTGAGTCCGCTTCGGAAATGCGGTAATCCAGCAGAAGATACCCATAGCGGGCCACATCGCGGATCACGGGGTAACCCATCGCGACTGTGAAGTTCTCGCCGTCAATATCTGTTCTTGCAAAGTCCCCCGAGAGGTCACGTTTTGCGTTTATGTTCCCGTAGAAGATCTCACCGTACAGACCATTGCTGTTCAGCGGCGTGCGATAGGTAAGAGCGCCCCATAAAGAGTGTTCATCGTCTTTGTCCCAATTGTAATTGCCTGATCCCTCAAATCGCAGCAAATCCCCGACGGTCAGCGTTGAATAAAACTCTTGTACGGCATAGAAGCTGAGCGCTTCTCCAAGCTCACGCGGAGGGTTGTCGAGTGTCGCACTACCGGCTTGTTTGCGCAGAGGCTCTCCCAATACCCTCAGCCGCGCACCAGCTTGATCCGGGTAATCAAGTTCGGTCGACACGTCCAAGTCGGGTATGTCCTCGGCCAACATAACGGCCCGCTCAAATCGTTTGAGAGTTATTGGATATGCGGTGGTGAGGGGGCGAAAGATCTTTTCCAAAGTTTGGAACGTGCGCGTATCTACACCTTCGATTTCGATGGTTTGAATACGCCCTTCATCGACAATTATGCTCTGCCCATCGGGACCAGGCCAGGCCTCAGCCAAGAAGTAACCGTCTTCTCGGTAGATCTGAGTGATCGTTGATGCGACCTCCACCGCTGTGATGCGCCCTGACCGATTAAAGGCCAACTGACCGGCAAACGTTAACAGCTCATCCGTATCATATACCGTTGCGCCGCTGACAGAATGCCGGGATGCGACGTCCCAGGTTTGGGCACTGCTACTTTTGGGAACTGATGCAGTGGCCACAAGAGTGCAAGTGATCGCAATTACAACCGAGTTGGTTACGGGCATTTTTGACAACCTTAAGGTGACTGAGCATATTGAAACCCGATGTTATTACGTGGTTCGCATATGTGAACCTGACGCTATTCGAATACATTGATGGGTGATGTTTTTTAGAAACATATCGAACAGAGCGCAGAATTACTTAGTACGCCGCACATACGGCGGCGCTCAATTACAAAACCCGCTTCTCAACCAGTTAGAGTAGAGAACTAGTAGGACAGTCCTCACAACTCCGGTTGCTCAAAAACATAAAGCCGCGATTTCTTGGCATCGTCCGTCAAGATATAGAGAAGCCCTCTGGTCTCATCGAGAGCGATCCCTTCGGGATGTTTAACTTCTTTTTGTTTTCCATCTTCTGTGAACGTCAAACTGATAGACTTTACTGATTTGGATTTTGGATTGTAGACGAAGATCTGACGGCTTTTGTCACTCACAATCCAAATAGAACGCGAGGACCGGGACCATGCCAGGCCACTCAAATCCAGTTCATCATCATCTACACGCTCGGAGATAAAACCTGCATTGCGGGCTAAAGGAATGATCTCAATAATTTCGTCTAGCTCTGGTGATAACACCATTAACAACCTTGGTTGTCCCTCAATGCCAACGAAGACCCGCCCAGATTCCGGGTCAACGGCGATGCCTTCGGGGCCCTTGTTCAAAGGGTTGTCGATGAGTAAAGCAGCGGCGGTCGGGTAACCTTTGAGAGATGCGAGAGGTATTGTAGTCAGTTGAATGGGGTCAGTTGGGTGAACGACTAGGATTGATCGGTCAGTTTCTTGAAGCACCAAGACAGATCCATCTTTTCGAGGTGCAACACCCTCCAAATCTGATCCTGCCAATGCTGGCAACTTGAAAGAGTTTCCTAATACCCCGTCGACACCGAGTAGGTGCAGTTTAGGTTCGGCATCACTTACAGACCACAAGAAGCCTTCAGCGTTAGACATTGCTAAACCGGAAGGCTCTGAAAATCCCTCTGATTTGTCTGCCACCTTGAATTTATCGACCAGAACCAAACCAGCACTTTCGGCGCAGGCAAAATCGGTCCAAGGCAAGAAGGCTGCCGAAACCAAGCTGGCCGCAACAGCGAGTCTTCTAAGATTGCAGAAACACCGTGAAATTTCAGCTTTTGACGAAAACAATCTGTTTTCTGTCATTGGATTCTCTCGCGCTTGGACCACATCCCTGTATCAGCGTTCGTATCACAGTCCGGACACGATGTCCGAAGAATGCACTGTAATCTCTTTACCTGATCCCGCCTGTTGCGATTGAATTGAATAGGGCACGATGTGCCTTTGGCGGAACGCAATCTGCTAGAGTAAGCAGGAAGGAAGTTAAGTTGAACAAGACTTTCCCACTTATGGCAGGGTTATTGAT
>NZ_JBQFWR010000029.1:0-28115 GCF_056540425.1 Ruegeria sp. AN6 | reverse complement strand
GCTCAAATAACCTGTTTGAAAATTTTTCGACGAGTACAAACCTCAGATCACGCATGCGCGTCAACTAGACCCCAGAGTTTGCGACACATCCGGGCCGACTTTCCAATCCACGCCGGACTTAAAATTCGGCCTTTCAGTTTCCCTGATTCCGAGCTTCCAGCCGTTCCAGATTTACAACCGTCGAAAGCATAAGACGATCATGGCTCCAATCCTGGGTTTGACGAACCGAGGCCGACCCAATGGCAATCACAACAACCAGAGAAAGCGTCAGCCCAAAGAAATTTGCTGACAATTGTGTGGTCGTTACGGGCGCATCGGTCAGGGCGATCACACGCTGGCGCAGAACATGCTTTGCTTTCGGCCCGTTAACCAGGGCCACACGAAGAATGCGAGGGTTTTTCAGATTAATAGATCGTGTGCAGTAGTCCAGTAGACATGTGGTATAGTCGGTCGCGTCAATGCCTTTGCGCGAGACGACAGACTGGTCGCAGGCCAATTCGCGAAGTCGATCAAACTGATGTTTCATGGCCAGATAGGCCGGGTTCCAAAACAGCAGAGGACGCATAAGCTCGAAACCCAGTTCCCATTCCACGTCCAGCGCGCGGATGTGCTGGAATTCATGCGCCAGAGCAAAGCGCAAATCGCGTGGCGAGTTTAGCAAATGGCTGGGCAAAACGACGTGACGGCGACGAAGGCCGCGTACTGCAAAAGGCACAGTTACGCGATCTGAAAGGCGAATGTCCACCTTTGCCGATTGTCGCCAAAGAAAGCTGGACCGTACGGCCTTGCGAATTGTAAGCGCGTTGCAGGCAACCCGAATTGCCAGAACAATTGATAGAAGAACCAGCGTAGTCAGCGCGCAAGTTACGAAAACAGAGCCGCCTGACAAGACATAGTCGAGCCAGCGTTCGCGCGTATTCAAAAGGGTTTCGAACTGCGCAGCGGGCATGGCGATTTCGCCGCGCAAATAGGCCGCCACTGCGATATCCCCCAGCGCGACAACACGTCCGGGCCACACCTGAGCGACAAAGCCCGAAACACCGATCGCCAGAACCGGGCTGAGCATAACGCCGATGCAAAGTATCTTGAGCGAACGAAGCTGAGCAACAAAGCCGTACCTCATGGGCGTCAACGCAAGGCCCCCACGCACGGCCAGCCAGATCAGCGCCGATAATCCAAGCACAACGTTGAACTCGAGAAACGCATCGAGAACCGGTTTAACCGCTGTCATTTTGCAGTCTCCTCTCTACCAGTGCTCGAATCTCCTCTAGGTCATCTTCTGTCAGGCCCTCATCGTCGACCAGCCTTGCAACCAGAGTTGCGGGCGTGTCGTCAAACAGGGTCCGGGACAGATTCTGCAACGACCGCGACTGATACCTGTCCTTCTCGAGAAGGGGTCTGTAGATCAGCGACTTGCCGTTCTTCTCGCTTTCGACAAAGCCCTTCTCATCAAGGATCCGCAAAATTGTGGCTCCGGAAGTGT
Organism: Ruegeria sp. AN6; assembly: GCF_056540425.1. NCBI lineage: Bacteria > Pseudomonadati > Pseudomonadota > Alphaproteobacteria > Rhodobacterales > Roseobacteraceae > Ruegeria > Ruegeria sp. AN6. The sequence continues at coordinate 26,632 of NZ_JBQFWR010000029.1, read as the reverse complement.
AGGCCAGATTGCGATCAGGTGGCAGGCGATCAAGGACTTCACGGACCGTGCCCTGACCAAGCGCCCAGAGTTCGTTCATGAACTCAAGTTCCACTTCGGTCAGAAGATTTGTTGTCTTTTTCTTTCGCATCAATCTCGGTGTCGCCATTATTAGTATGCCTGACAGACAAGCATCCTTTCGCTGTTTCGCAAAGCCTAAACTTTCCAGAAGACGAAGACGCCCCAACCGATGGACAGGAAAAGCGGCGTCCAAACAGGTTGGCCAACCAGCCCGAGCCAGGCCAGGAAGATATAGGTCGAGCCCAGCAGGGTGATGAACAACCGATCCCCCAGCGTGGTGGTCAGTCCCAGCACGCCGCGCCGCTCGATCCCGTCTCGGAATTTGAGCCCTTCCAGCAAACCAATTAGGGCGATGGCCGAAAAGATACCGATGAACACCGCCAGTGTTGCCGGAGTCCATGCCATCCAGAAATCCGGCCACAAAGGAGCGGTCCACGAGAAACCTTTTTCCTCTTGCTGGCCGACACTGCCCCAACCGGCCTGTTGGGCATAGGCCACTGAAGGCAGGAAGGGCAGAGCGACAAGAAGTTTACGCATATCGAACCTCACACACGTCCCATCGCGAAACCGCGCGCGATGTAGTTGCGGACAAACCAGATGACGATGGCGCCGGGGATGATGGTCAGCGTGCCGGCGGCGGCCAACAGGCCCAGTTCGTACCCCGCGCTGGAAGCGGTGCGGGTCATCACGGCGGCAATTGGTTTGGCCTCGACCGCAGTCAGGGTTTTGGCCAGCAGCATCTCGACCCATGAGAACATGAAGCAGAAGAAAGCAGCGACACCGACGCCCGCTTTGATGTTCGGTAAGAAGATCGTCACGAAGAAACGCGGGAACGAGTAACCGTCTACATAGGCGGTTTCATCCAGTTCCTTCGGGATGCCGCGCATGAAGCCTTCCAGTATCCACACCGCCAGAGGCACGTTGAACAGCGTGTGTGCCAGCGCCACAGCCAGATAGGTGTCGAACAGGTGGATCGACGAATACAGCTGAAAGAACGGCAGCGCGAACACAGCCGCAGGGGCCATCCGATTGGTCAGCAGCCAGAAGAACAGCTGTTTGTCCCCCAGGAACCGGTAGCGCGAGAACGCGTAGGCCGCAGGCAGCGCCACGCAGACCGAGAGCACCGTGTTGATCGTCACGTAGATGATCGAGTTGATATACCCCCAGTACCACGTCGGGTCGGTGAAGATGGTGATGTAGTTCTCCAGCGTGAAGGTCTGGGGGAACAGGGAAAAGCCCGACAGGATCTCGTTCGTTGTCTTGAAGGACATCGCCACCAGCCAATAGATCGGTAGCATCAGAAACGCGATATAGAGGATCGGGATAAGGGACCGCTTCTTCATTGCGCCTCATCCTTTGTCATCAGAGTGTAGAAGACCCACGACACAAGCAGCGTGATGGCGAAGTAGATCAGGCTCATCGCGGCTGCAGGGCCAAGGTCGAACTGTCCCAGCGCGATCTTCACAAGATCGATCGACAGCAAGGTGGTTGAGTTGCCGGGGCCGCCGCCGGTCAACACGAAGGGCTCGGTGTAGATGTTGAAACTGTCCATGAAGCGTAGCAAAACGGCGATGGTCAGGACGGTTTTCATCTTGGGCAGCTGGATGTAGCGGAACACTGACCACGGGCTGGCACCGTCAATCTTGGCAGCCTGATAATAGGCGTCAGGGATCGAAACGAGGCCCGCATAGCACAGCAACACCACAAGCGAAGTCCAGTGCCAGACATCCATAACAATGACGGTGATCCAGGCCGAAAGCGGCTGTTGAGTCATGTCATAGTTGACGCCCAGAACGTCATTCAGGAAGTATCCCAGCAGGCCAATCTTGGGCAGGGTGAAGATGTTCCACATTGACCCAACCACGTTCCACGGGATCAGCATCGGCAGGGCCATCAGCACCAGACAGACCGGCACCCAGAACCCTTTGCGGGGCATCGACAGGGCCACGATGATGCCCAACGGCACCTCGATCAGCAGGATCAGGAAGGTGAACAGGAATTGCCGACCCAGCGCGGCTTGGAAGCGGTCGGATCGCAGGATCTGTTCGAACCAGCCCAGACCTTCCCAGAAGAACTGGTTGTTGCCGAAGGTTTCCTGCACCGAGTAGTTGACCACTGTCATCATCGGCACCAGCGCGTTAAACGCGACCAGCGCCAACACCGGTAGGACAAAGAACCATGCCTTTTGGTTTTCCGTTCTCATAGCGCCCGCTCCTCGGTTGCGATCCAGCCGTCGCGATAGACACGGGATTGTTCAGGTTTGAATTGCAGGAAGACCTGTGATCCGGGCTCGGGCACGCTGTGTTCAGTCACGGCCTTGAGCGCCGTGTCGCCGACCATCGCGCTGACAACGTAGTGGCGGCCGATGTCCGAAACTTTGGTTACATGTGCCGGGATGCCTGTGTCGCCGAAGCCTACATATTCAGGGCGGATGCCCAGATCGGTGCGGCCTCCGTCGCCATGGGTCGGGCCTTCCAGCACAACCTCGTGACCTTCGAACACCGCGCGGTCACCCTTGGCCTCGCAGGGCAGCACGTTCATGCCGGGGGAGCCGATGAAGTGGCCGACAAATGTGTGTTGGGGTCGCTCGAATAGCTCAACGGGCGTGCCGATCTGCACCACTTCACCTTCCTGCATCACTACGACCTCGTCCGCAAAGGTCAGGGCCTCAGTCTGGTCGTGGGTCACGTAAATCATCGTGGCTTTGACGCGTTGGTGCAGCTCTTTCAGCTTGGAGCGCAGTTTCCACTTCAGATGCGGGTCGATCACGGTCAGGGGTTCATCGAACATCACCGCGTTCACGTCGTCTCGCACTAGACCGCGACCCATCGAGATTTTCTGTTTGTTATCCGGACTCAGACCCGATGCGCGCGTGCCCAGCATATCCGTGACGTCAAGCATTTCGGCGATCTCATCGACGCGGCGCTTGATTGTCGCCGGGTCAACACCTCGGTTTTTCAGCGGGAAAGCCAGGTTCTCGCCGACGGTCATCGTGTCGTAGATCACCGGGAACTGGAACACCTGTGCGATGTTGCGTTGATCTGGGGGCAAGGCAGTAACGCTCTGACCATCGAACAGGATCTGTCCTTCGGACGGCGTCAAAAGACCCGAGATAATGTTTAGCAACGTGGACTTGCCACAACCGGACGGTCCTAGCAGCGCATAGGCACCGCCATCGCGCCAAGTCACGTCGATTTCCTTCAGTGCATAGTCTTGCGGCTCTTTCGGCGTCGACATGTAGCTGTGTCGCAGGTTTGAAAGCTTGATCTGTGCCATGTCAGGCTATCCTTTTGCCATCTTGGCCGAAATACCGGCAGTGGGCCGGGTTCATGTAGAAGCTGTGATCTTCGCCAACCTGATAGGGGTGGACGCCCGAGGCAAGTGACACCCACGCATCATCGCCATGTTGGAAATGCGCGCTGGAATCCGAGCCGGACAGTTCGGTCACAATCACGCGGCCGGTAAGCTCCACATCATCATCACAAGAGCGAAACGGGGTCACCCGATGGGGACGCACGGCGACCATGTAATCTCCGTCGGCCATTTCTGTGACAGCCCAGCCACCTCCACCAGCCATTTGCGCCTGAGCGCCGGACACAGTGATGCGCGCGACATTGATCGGCGGATCCGAAAAAACTCGCGCGGCGGCGATGTTCTCAGGGTTGCGATAAATATCAGCGGTCGGCCCGAACTGGGTCACGCGGCCATCTTCCATCAGGGCCGTGTATCCACCCAGAAGCAGTGCTTCTTCGGGCTCTGACGTGGCATAAACCACCACAGCACCACGACCCGCGAACAGATCGGGCAACTGCTCGCGCAATTCTTCACGCAATTTATAGTCGAGGTTTGCCAACGGTTCGTCGAGGAAGACGGCGCGGCTCTCTTTCGCAATGGCCCGCGCCAGTGCCGTGCGTTGCTGTTGCCCGCCCGACAGCTCATGCGGGCGGCGGTGTAACATCGGGCGCAGTTGAAGCAGATCTGCGGCTTCTTCCACGCGGCCCACGATCTCGGACTTCGCCATGCCCGCTACGCGCAACGGAGAGGCGATGTTGTCGAACACGGTCATATGCGGGTAGTTCACAAAGAACTGGTGCACCAGGCTGATCTGCCGCTTCTGCGTGTTCAGTTTAGTCACATCCTTCCCATCCATACAGACCTTGCCCGAAGCAATCGGGTCCAGCCCGGCCATCATCTTGATCAGAGAGGTCTTGCCCGATCCTGTCGTGCCAAGCAGCACATTGAAATGGCCGGTCTGCAGCGTCAGGTTGGTTGGTTTGATATGGATGACGTTGCCGACCCGCTTGGTCGCGTCCTGTAGTTCGATCATTTTCGCGAATTCCGATCCCGCAGCGCCCGCGCTGTCTTGGTCTTGGTGTGGGATGCCGCGAACGGCACCCCGGGTTGCTTTGGCTTACTGAGACTGCCAGCGCTGAACCAGCTCGTCATAGTTGACAGTCTGGCCTTGCGGCTTTTCGTTCTCAAGCTTGGCCTTGGGCGAACCTTCTTTCTCGAGCCAGAATGACGCATCCTGCGGCTCGTTCAGGCGCGGTCCGCATCCACCGTAAACACCTGCGCTTTCATCCGCGGCCTGCATACGGGCCATGGTGATGTCCATCTCTTCTGCCAGACGGTCCATCGCCTCTTGTGGAGTAAACGCGCCCGAGTTCACGTCACCGATCTGCTGCCACCAGATCTGGGCCAGCTTCGGATAATCCGGGACGTTGATGCCGGTCGGCGACCATGCCACGCGGTCAGGTGAGCGATAGAACTCGACCAGACCTCCCAGCTTGGGTGCACGTTCGGTGAACGACTCGTGGTTGACCGAGCTGTCGCGGATGAAGGTCAGACCCACATGGGACTTTTTCACATCGACAGTCTTGGAGGTCACGAACTGGGCATAGAGCCAAGCTGCCTGTGCACGATCCTCGGGGGTCGACTTCAGGAAGGTCCACGACCCCACGTCCTGATAACCAACCTTCTGGCCTTCCTCCCAATAGGGGCCATGCGGGCTAGGCGCCATCCGCCACAGCGGCGTGCCTTCGTCATCCACGGTGTTGTTGCCTTCGGACTTCGGCTTCACCATGTCGGCGGTGAAGGCGGTATACCAGAAGATCTGCTGGGCCACATTGCCTTGGCTGAGCGCTGGCAGAGACTGGTAGAAGTCATAGCTTGCGGCACCTGGAGGGGCATAGTTGCGCAGCCACTCGTCCCACTTACGGATCGCGTAGACCGCAGCCGGGCCATTGGCAGCACCACCACGCGACACGGACGCACCGACAGGGTTACAAGTGCCCGCTTCCATGCGGATGCCCCATTCGTCGACGGGAACACCGTTCGGCTCGCCCACGTCACCGGCACCAGCCATCGACAGCCAGGCGTCGGTCATGCGCCATCCGAGGTCAGGCGCGCGCTTGCCATAGTCCATGTGGCCATAGATCGCGACGCCATCTACTTCTTTCACGTCATTTGTGAAGAATTCAGCGATGTCTTCGTAGGCCGACCAGTTGACCGGAACGCCCAGATCATAGCCGTATTTCTCTTTGAACGCGGCTTTATTGTCCTCGTCATCGAACCAGTCCTTGCGGAACCAGTAGAGGTTGGCGAATTGCTGGTCAGGCAGTTGATACAACTTGCCGTCCGGACCGGTGGTGAACTGAATGCCCATGAAGTCATCCAGATCCAGCGTCGGCGAAGTTGTCTCCGCCCAGTCGCCACCCATCATGTCGGTCAGCGGATAGGCCAACTGCAGGCGCGAATGCGTTCCGATCAGGTCGCTGTCGTTGACATAACCATCATATAGGTTCCGCCCGGTTTGCAGCTGAGTCTGAACGGCCTGAACCACTTCACCTTCGCCGAGAATCTGGTGATTGACTTTGATCCCTGTGATTTCCTCGAACGCCTTTGTCAGAACCTCAGATTCATAGGAATGCGTCGGGATACCCTCGGACAGGACATTGATTTCCATGCCCGAGTACGGTTGTGCAGCTTCGATGAACCACTTCATTTCGGACAACTGTTCGTCCTTCGACAAGGTCGATGGCTGGAATTCGTCGTCAATCCAACGTTGTGCTGCGGTTTCGTCGGCCCAAACAGGACCATGCCCCGCAATGACGGCCGCTGCCGCCACGGCGGAAAGTAGATGTCTCCGCATCTGTCTCCTCCCAAGATTATGTGATCCGGCGCAGACCGGATGGCAATCAGCATCGGTGATATTCAGCGTAGCTGTCAAACTAAAATTTTAGTAATAACAGTGAATATTGTTAACTATTTGATAATAAATATTATTTTTACTATCTAGATATTTATGATTTAAAATTTGTTCAATTTACTGATATCCGTGGGTGCTGAAAACATCGCGTAACTAATTCTTGAGTCGGCTTAACACCCACTGCTCAAATGCGAATTGGGTGAAGCACAAGGCTGACGTCTGCTAACATCAAAGTTCAATTAGCCTGTTCGCAGTTGCAGTAAAAGTTTGCCATCCTGCCCGACCTGCAAGGGGCAGCACCGCAACGGAGTAGGCCTTTGGCCAATAGCAGCAATGGGCCGTCCTTGGCATCGATAGGGCATCGGCAGGTCCCGATGATGCGCTATCTCCGAGGTCCGCCGTGAGCCCTTTCTGTTCGATTCTGCACTTTGCTCAAATGTCGGCTGTTCGCGCTGTGTTGATTTCCAGGTTCTCAGTTTCGTAGACGGTTGAAGCGAACCAATGTTCACCTAACTTGGGTCGTCGTGCTTCGGAAGATGCCACTATCGGGCGCCAACTTGATGTCTTTTCGCAAAACCTTGACGTACCAGCGCATTAAGTCTGAGCCGCAGATTGCCAGATTGGTTCCACAAACAGCGTTTCAACCACGTTCAACCGAAAGGGACCAAGAAATGAAAAAGACACTGATCACATCCGCCACCGCGTTCAGCATTGCTCTGAGTGCAGGAATGTCAATGGCCGGCCCGTTGCACGGGCAGGTTCAGCGCGAGCATACACAAAATATTCATTTATCAGTCTCGCAAGCATTCAACCACATTGACGGGGCGGCTGATCCTAGAATCGATTTGTCGCCAACGAATGATCTCGGTCAAAGGACTGGTTCTTTGATCCAGCAGCATCGTGAAAATGATCCATCAACCACGGGTCTCGGTGACTGCCAGAAGGGGGCTGCGATGCTCTGTTATGATTGCACCATTGGCAATCCATATGGTTGCGATGATCATTTTCTAAATTGAGCACGGCAGCATTCCCTAGTTTTATTCCATGAAATCCCGGTTGGGGAATGCGCAGCAAGGGGTGCTGCGTAAGTGAAGTGTGAAAATCAAAGGTCGGTTTTGTCCGCGAACTGTAAATTCGTTCACCACCTGATTTTGCGAATGCAGTGAAGGTATGCTATGCGGGCTGCAAGCGCAGCACGGCGATTGATCGCTGGATGTCGGCTTTGGGCCGGCCTTGCTTATCGGGCTAGTTCTGTACCCGTGCCCGCGTTAAGCGCGTTGCAAACCCCCTCTACGGCTTGAGTAGCTCGTCGCCTTGCTGGGCGCGCGTACGATTTATCGAAGCAAGGCATACTTCGCGAACGCAAGTAATTTGTTTGGCGTGATTGCAATGGTTAGTCTTCAGTTCATTCGAAGACGCCGAAATCCGACGCCCCAATGTCGCAAATTCTAACAAGATGTGCGCTCTGACCGACAGTCTCACAACGCCAAACTTGGTTTCTTCCGCAGATCATCACGGTTCTGGACCATTCCAAAGAAGGAGACCCATATGTCTGGGAATGAAGACAACATACAGCAGCCCGGCTTTGTGCTGGCCCTCGTGCCAATAGTGCTGACCCTGTGTGTGCTTGGGCTGCAACTATTCTATTTCGATGACTTTACTCCACACATCCCACTGGCATTCGGAGTCGCAATCACTGGCATCGTTGGCCTCATGTTGGGTCACAAATGGCCCAGCATCGAAGAGGGCGTGTTCCACGTTATCAATATCTCCCTACCGTCGGTCTCGATACTGATCACAGTGGGGATGATCATCGGTGTGTGGATCGCAAGCGGCACCGTCCCGACGCTGATCTACTATGGTCTCAGGATTTTGTCGCCCGAGCTTTTCCTCGCCGCAGGAATGGTCCTTTGCTCTATTGTCTCTGTTTCTTTGGGCACCTCGTGGGGAACGACAGGCACCGTCGGATTAGCGCTGATGGGGATTGGAGCCGGGTTCGGCATTCCAATGTACTGGACAGCGGGGGCGGTAGTCTCTGGTGCATTCTTTGGAGACAAGATCTCGCCTTTATCAGATACGACAAACCTGGCACCTGCTGTGACGGGGACTAATCTGTTCGATCACATTCGGAATATGCTTCCAACCACAGTTCCTTCCATGCTGATTGCACTGGTAATATATTTTGTCGTCGGCTTCACTTTGATCGACACGTCCCAGGTATCATTTGACCGTATTCACGCGATCACCACCGCGCTGGACGACGCTTTCTGGATTTCACCGATCATGCTGTTTCCGGCTGTTCTAGTCATCGTGCTGGCGGTCATGAAACAACCTCCGATCCCGTCACTGTTCGCAGGTGCCGTTGCGGGCGGCATCATGGCTATCTTCTGTCAGGGGGCTGGACTGCATGAGACGTTCACCTTCGCCAACAGCGGCTATTCGATCGATACTGGGGTTCCGGAGATCGATCCCCTGCTGAACCGCGGCGGAATTCAGTCTATGATGTGGACGATTTCACTGGTGCTGCTGGCATTGGGGTTTGGCGGAGCGCTTGAACGCGTAGGCTGCCTTCAGGCCATCATCGAAGTTTTCATCTCGAAGGTGAAAACGTTTGCCGGTATTCAAACCTCAGCCATCCTGACCTCTGTTGCGACCAACACCGTTGCAGGTGACCCCTATCTGTCAATTGCACTGCCAGGGCGGATGTATGCACCGGTCTATCGCGCCATGGGCTATTCCCCACTGAACCTATCCCGGGCGGTCGAGGAAGGCGGGACTCTGGTGTCCCCTCTGATCCCGTGGAATGCAGGTGGTGCGTTTGTCATCACGGCGCTTGGCTTGGGAATCACAGACGGCAACTTCGAAAATCTGCTGTATATTCCGCTTGCATTCGCTTGCTGGCTGTCACCGGTCATCGGTATCTTCTATGCCATGACAGGGCTGTTTTCGCCTAAAGCCAGCGAAAAAGAAATCCGCTCCTGGGAGGAAAGCGGCGAACCTGTTGCACAGATGAGTGCCTAATCTTTCTGCACCAACACCAAATGAGGTGTTGGTGCCCTTCATCCGCCTCGGTCGATACTGGGAGGAGAGCATATGGACCCGAGAAACTTTGTCCCAAAGGGCGCGGCCAGCTATCGCATTGACTATGATGGATCGGCCAAGGAGATCTATTTCCTGCTGCTGCCTAAGCTGACTATGCTAGCCTTTAGCGCTGCAGTGGAACCTCTTAGGATCGCCAATCAAGTTACAAACAAGGAACTGTATAAGTGGTTCCTGATTACCGAAGACGGAAATCCGGTTACCTGCTCGAATGGGATTGAAATTACGCCGGATTATGCCCTGCGTAATCTACCGCGATCCTCGCGGCTGTTCGTATGCTCGGGTATTGAACCAGCGGAAAGTACCAACCCGAAAGTCCTGTCGTGGATCCGCCGCCAAAGAACCTTTGGATGTAATCTGGGTGGTATTTGCACAGGGGCTTTTGCCCTTGCCAAGGCTGGAGTTCTGTCAGGGAAAAGGTTCACATTGCATTGGGAAAACCACCCTGCTTTTGTCGAACATTTTGATGACTTGGAGCCATCGTCAAACCTGTATGAGATCGACAATGAGCTTATGACATGTGGCGGCGGAAATGCCGCAACCGACATGATGTTGGACATGATCGAATCCGATTTCGGAAATGATCTGGCGGTCATCGTTTCGAACATGTGCATCCACTTTCGGTCCAACAATAGTAAAACGCTCCAGAAATCAGCCTTTTCGGTAGCTTTGGGTAGTCGCAACCAGTACCTCATCAACGCGATGCAGATCATGCAAGAAAACCTGGAAGAGCCGTTAGATATCTCCGAAATAGCAAAAGCCGTGCAGATATCTCGTCGCCAGTTAGAGCGTCTCTTCCAAAAGTATGTCGAAACTTCGCCTGTTCAGTTTTATATAGAACTGCGCGTTTCAAGGGCTTACGCATTGCTCAGCGAAACCGAAATGGCGGTCGCGGAAATCGCGGCAGCCACAGGTTTTAGCAGTGCTACACAACTTACAGTACGATTCAAGAAACGCTACGGCGAAGCACCAACTTCATTCAGAAGGGGGTGGTCTGAAAGGCGTGAATAATTTGCGTCTGAACAGTCATAATTTGAGGCATCTAAACGTACTCCAGTGGTTTCTCTGCAGCGACTCTGTTGCATGGATCAGAGATGGGGCGACCAGACCCCAAACCCAACACTTCAGAAAATGCGCTCATGTTCTGCACGACCAAGAGATGTCATGTGGTTCAGCGCTTTTGATGCAATTTTGCTTCAACTACTTGAGTGGCAAGATCACGCGATTGCAGGCGACGGGCACGATTGAACTTGTATGGCATCCACGGCAACTCACGAAAATGAAAGCACCAGAGCTAAACTGGGAAGCCGAGCCGTGCAACAAAGTCGTGCAGAACAACATTCCAGATGAAGTAATCGTGCGGGATAATGATCCTCGCCGCTGTCCAGCGGATAACCCTTCAGCGATTGGGTAGGCTACATCCCAGAAAGCCCCGCATTGGTATTCAATAGAAACTGGCGGAAGATCGGGCTGCTTGCTGCTCCAATGCCTCGGGCGTTTTCACCAACTGCTGCAGCTTCTACGACCGGAGGAATCAATCCACGCTTGTCTTGGTTGAGGAGGTAACGACGAACCCGGGCAACTAACTCTTCCCGCACTTCCGATGGGAACGCGCCGTCTATGAAAATCGCCTCAAAGTCGATGACCGCGCAAATGGACAAGGCAGCCTTGGCAAGTTCTTGTGCCGTGGTACCAATCCAAGGCTCGACATATCGCGAAATGCTGCTCCAATCTTGTGGCTTCATCCAGAGTATTTGGGGATCGACACCGGCTTCGATCAACCTGTCTTCGAGCAGGAACAGTGAGGCAGTGTCGATCAACTGCTGGCTTTCGCCTAAAGGCCCGGTCGTTCGCATCGCGCCCAAGGCACCTGCATTTCCCTGGTTGCCCTCAAACACGGTGCCGTTCAGCGCGACTCCGCCGCCGATCATTGACCCGATGAAGAAATAAAAATAGTCGCGATATTCGGCCCCGCGCCCATAAAGATGCTCGGCGTGACAGGCAGCCGTCGCATCGTTGACCACAAAAACTGGCAGGTCGCTGAATTTGGCCACCTCGGAAAAGAAATTCACGTTTTTCCAGGACCTGAATTTTTTGGCCGCAAGCCCAGACAGGTCGTGCCACTTCCACAGTTCGAACGGTGTTCCGATTCCAATCCCGCATACACGGTCGCGAAGTTTCTGGGGTTCATGGACCAGAAGTTCCTCCAATCCTTTCTCCAGAAACCCGAACACCGCTTCGGGCAGCGGATAGTCATAAGTCGTCGAGATTTGATGGCGCGGCTTGCCGGTGAAGTCGATCAAAAGAAGATCAGCGCTGCGGCGACCGATCTTCATTCCCACCGACAGGATGCCTTCGGGATTGAGTTCCATTGGGATGGAAGGTTTCCCCACCTTGCCCCTTAGCGGCGTCCCACGTTTGAGAATCTCGTCCTTTTCGAGCTTACGCAGAATGATCGACACGGTCTGAGGAGACAGGCCTGTGAGCCGCGCGATTTCGGCCCCGGCAGCAGGTCCATGCCGTTGTAAAACCGTCAGAATCAGGCGTTCGTTATGATCACGAACACCGCTTTGGCTTACCCCGCCGGTTAGTATTTTCAGCGCTTCTCTTTCCATAACATTAAACATAAACACCTTGTTTTCTTATGAAAAGATACGTGGGTAAATTAATAAATAAACTTTATTTATTTATTGACACAAGGGCTAGAATCACGGTTTCTTAAGCAGGACCTTCATTGGAGGATGGAGGCGCGCCTTGTCGCTATTCCGCACGGGGCCACAACAATTTTTTGGGAGGACAACATGAGAAATCTACTCAAGCTCGCCGCATCCGCGACTGCGCTGACTTTTGCCGCTGCATCCGCGCAAGCGGCTGGTGAAACCGTCTGCCTGATTACCAAGACCGACACCAACCCCTTTTTCGTCAAGATGAAGGAAGGCGCAACCGCCAAGGCAGAAGAGCTGGGCATGACGCTCAAGGCGTTTGCCGGCAAGGTTGATGGCGACCATGAAACTCAGGTCCAGGCCATTGAAACCTGCATCCTCGATGGCGCAAAAGGCATTCTACTGACAGCATCTGACACCAGCTCGATCGTACCTGCGGTCAAACAGGCGCGGGATGCGGGGGTTTTGGTCATTGCGCTGGATACACCGCTTAGCCCGATTGACTCAGCGGACGCGACATTCGCGACGGACAACTACAAGGCCGGTCTGCTGATCGGTCAATGGGCCAAGGCCAAAATGGGCGACGCCGCGGCCGATGCCAAGATCGCGACGCTGGATCTGAATGTCAGCCAGCCGACAGTGGACGTTCTGCGCAATCAGGGTTTCCTCGACGGGTTCGGTGTGGACCTGGCGGACCCGAATGTCATCGGTGACGAAACCGATGCGCGTCTGGTCGGCAGTGATGTAACCGACGGCAACGAAGAAGGCGGTCGCCGTGCGATGGAAAACCTTCTGGCCAAGGATTCATCGATCAACGTTGTTCACACGATCAACGAACCGGCTGCTGCGGGTGCATATGAGGCACTGAAATCCATCGGGCGTGAAAACGACGTGCTGATCGTTTCGGTCGACGGCGGGTGCCCCGGTGTCCAAAACGTCGAAGCCGGTGTGATCGGCGCGACAAGCCAGCAGTACCCGCTGTTGATGGCCTCGCTTGGTGTTGAGGCCGTGAAAAAATGGGCCGAAGAGGGCGTGAAGCCTGAAAACACACCCGGCAAAGACTTCTATGACACGGGCGTCGCGCTCATCACCGACCAGCCGGTTGATGGGGTCGAGTCGCTGTCGGTCGCAGAAGGCCTGGATCTCTGCTGGGGCTAAAGGCAGCCATATTGGGTGAGGCGCGCCACTGCGCCTCATCAATCCTCTCACCAGCCAACCGAAATTTCCTGTACACTGATTTCGTGGGCGCGATGCCAGCCACGAAAAGGGGGAGATATGTCTGAAGCAAACCAAAACACCCAGGAATTCGAAACCGCCGCCAGTGCTTCAGAAACCGTGGCGGAGTTTGAAGATAACCGGCGTGGTGTTCTGGGGAAGTTGCAGCATCTTCTCCACGTCAATCCATCCTTTGTGCCATTGATCGTTCTGGTTGGCGCGATCGTGATTTTCGGCTTGCTGCTGGGGTCCAAGTTCTTCTCACCTTTTGCGATGACGCTGATCCTGCAGCAGGTTCAGATCGTGGGCATCGTAGCTGCAGCGCAAAGCCTTGTCATTCTGACCGCCGGCATCGACTTAAGCGTCGGAGCGATCATGGTGTTTTCATCCGTCATAATGGGTCAGTTCACCTTCCGCTACGGCATCCCCGTACCCATTGCGGTGATGTGCGGGCTGGCAATGGGAACTCTAATCGGGGCACTCAACGGCTGGCTGGTCAGTCGCGTAAAGCTGCCGCCCTTTATTGTTACGCTCGGCATGTGGCAGATCGTTCTGGCGACAAACTTCCTGTATTCCGCAAACGAAACAATTCGCAGTCAGGATATCGAGGCCAACGCCCCATTCCTGCAATTCTTTGGCACAAAATTCAGCATCGGTGGCGCGACTTTCACGGTTGGTGTGATCTTCATGCTCGTTCTGATATTCGTGTTGGCTTATGCGCTCAAACACACGTCCTGGGGCCGACATGTCTACGCGGTGGGGGACGACCCCGAGGCGGCCGAGCTATCCGGTGTGAACGTCCACAAAACACTGATGTCCGTCTACATGCTGTCCGGTTTGATCTGTGCCTTTGCGGGCTGGGCTTTGATCGGGCGCATCGGATCGGTCTCGCCAACCTCCGGCCAATTGGCCAATATCGAAAGCATCACTGCGGTCGTGATTGGCGGTATTTCACTGTTCGGCGGGCGTGGCTCCATTCTGGGGTCCCTGTTTGGGGCACTGATCGTCGGCGTCTTTACTCTGGGGCTCAGGCTTCTGGGCGCAGATGCGCAGTGGACCTTCCTGCTCATCGGTCTTCTCATCATCGCAGCGGTCGCCGTCGACCAGTGGATCAGAAAGGTATCGGGCTAATGTCAGACACAACTCCAGTCGTCCAGGGCCGCGGGATCGTGAAACGCTATGGCCACGTCACCGCCATCGACTATTCTGACTTTGAACTGCGCCAGGGGGAAATCCTTGCGGTTATTGGCGACAACGGCGCAGGCAAGTCGTCCATCGTCAAGGCGATTTGCGGCGCGACTATCCCAGACGAGGGCGAGATTCTGATCGAAGGGGAAAAGGTCAACTTCACCTCTCCGATCGACGCCCGAAATATGGGGATTGAGATTGTCTATCAGCAGCTCGCCATGTCCCCTGCTCTGTCGATAGCCGACAACATGTTCATGGGGCGCGAGATCCGCAAACAAGGGTTCATGGGCAAATACATGCGTCAGCTTGACCGTCCAGCGATGGAGAAGTTCGCCCGTGAAAAACTGACCGAGCTTGGGCTGATGACTGTACAATCGATCAATCAGGCGGTCGAAACTCTCTCTGGCGGCCAGCGCCAAGGCGTAGCCGTTGCGCGTGCCGCCGCCTTTGCGACGAAGTTCATCATAATGGACGAACCCACTGCTGCTTTGGGGGTCAAGGAAAGCCGCAAAGTGCTTGAGCTTATCCAAGACGTGCGGGCGCGTGGTATTCCGATCATTCTGATCAGCCACAACATGCCGCATGTTTTTGAGGTTGCTGACCGCATTCATGTGCATCGGCTGGGCAAAAGGCTCTGCACCATTGATCCCAAGGATTACACGATGTCCGACGCGGTGGCCTTCATGACCGGTGCCAAGGAACCCCCAAAAGAGGACGCCGCGTGATCGATCAGGATGTAAAGCGCGTTTGTGACCTTATTTCCTCCCGGAGGCAGGTAGGGGTTCGGACGATTGTCGCAATCGCCGGTCCCCCTGCATCCGGAAAGTCGACTTTGGCAGAAAACGTGGTGCAATCGCTGAACGCGCAACAAAGCTCTGCGGTTCCTTTAGCCACGCTGGTGCCCATGGACGGTTATCATCTGGACAACCGCGTGCTGGAAACGCGAGGCTTGCTGGCCCGAAAGGGCGCGCCGGAAACCTTCGATGCAGTTGGGTTCTGCTCTGCAATCAGAGGGCTGCAATCCGCGCAGCATGAGTCCTTTCATCCTAAATTTGACCGCCAAATGGACCTGGCCATTGCGAATGCGATTGCCGTTCACCCGGAAACTCAGACTGTAGTCGTAGAAGGGAACTACCTTTTGATGAATAGCGACCCGTGGAGGACGTTGGCAGATGTGTACGCCGTAACGGTTTTTGTCAGCTCCACATTGGAGGAACTTGAAAACCGATTACAGCATCGCTGGATCAAGCATGGCTTTGACCCGCAAACCGCGCTGCAACGCGCAAAAACGAACGATCTGCCGAACGCGGAACACGTCATCCGTGATAGCAGGAAAGCGGATCTCACACTGCATCAGAATTACACCGAATTCGGGATGCGCTACGCGTTCTGACCCTGCGAAACGAAAGCTGAAACGATCCGTTGATGCAAACGCCTCTGGGCGATTTCAAATGCAATCAAAATCACCCTATACACGATGAGGAAAGCTCATGAAATTCTTCGTGGACACTGCAGAAGTAAACGACATAAAAGATCTGATAAACTTTGGATTGTTGGATGGCGTTACTACCAATCCAAGCCTGATAGCCAAGTCCGGCCGGGATTTCAAAGAAGTCGTTGCCGAACTTTGTACACTGACGGATACGCCCGTGTCGGCAGAAGTTGCAGCATTGGACACAGCTGGCATGATTGCAGAGGGAGAGCACCTTGCCGCGATTGCCGACAACGTCGTCGTCAAACTGCCTTTGACACTAGATGGCCTCAGAGCCTGTGCACATTTCAAAAGAGAAGGCATCAAAACAAACGTCACACTCTGCTTTTCACCCAATCAAGCGCTTTTAGCGGCGAAAGTCGGAGCGACCTATGTATCTCCTTTCATTGGCAGATTGGACGACATTAATCTGGACGGAGCCGATCTGATCCGTGATATCCGTACCATTTACGAAAACTATGGTATTGAAACGGAAATCATTGCTGCATCCGTCAGAAGCCCCAATCATATTACAGAGGTGGCATTGGCCGGATCAGACATAGCCACAATCCCTCCGTCCGTTATCCGCAAATTGGTCATGCATCCATTGACCGATACCGGCATCGAGAAGTTTCTCAATGATTGGAACTCGACTGGGCAATCGATCCTTTGATGGATTGCCATTTTGTCTGGGAGGGAACGGCCTGTACCAAATGTTTTACAGCTGAGCGGCAAGGCTGCGCTTTGCGGAAGGGTACGCTTCTTTGCCTCGACATGGGGCATTTCCACCCAACTGAAAACATCGCCGACAAGCTAAGTTCCGTCGCCCTATCGGTCGAGAAAATCCTGCTTCACGTCTCGCGCCCGATGCGGTGGGACAGCGATCACGTTATTCTGCTCGATGACTCCATTCTTGCCATGGCGCAGGAACTGGTCGCATGCGATCTGCTTGGCCGCACTCATATCGGACTTGATTTCTTCGATGCCACGATCAGCCGAACTGCCGCGTGGGTCATCGGAACACGCAATATGCAAAAGGCGCTTTTGCGCGCACTACTTCTTCCTTTGGATCAACTGAAAACTGCTGAGACCTCGCTGGACTTCTCGACGCGCTTCATGATGACAGAAGAGCTTAAGGATCTGCCCTTCAGCGCAATCTGGGCCGAATACTGCGAACGGATGGATGTAAAATACGGGAAATCCTTGCTTAGGGAACTCGACAATTACCAAAGCAAAGTTTCGACGCGAGGATAGACGAGCCGGGTTCTGTCGCAAAGGTTATGTTGCAAATTTTTGGAACGATCAGAGTAAGCGCCTTACCAGGCACACTTATCCTACGATCTCAGCGAACCCCCGAAAGCCGGAGGTTGCTGCGCTGGAGAGTTGCTGCTTTCGGGTCATAGTGGCGACTTCAATGCCATCCAACGTAGCAGACGCGGATGCGAAGGATTTGAACCCACACATATGTCGAACGCGCCGTTTTATGAACCGATGATCCTGCTCGATCATGTTATTCAAAAATTTGGACCTGATTGTCTAAACCTTGGCTTGGCAACCAAACCGCTTCAGAATACCTGAGCTGACAGCTCGCGCCACTGCCTGTTCTGTTGTCCGGCACTTGGGCTTCGTGACGATCGAAGATGGCAGAGCATGAACTACTCTATCCTTAGTCATCTAGCGAACAAAGGTACGTCGGCTGCGTCAATTGCGATGTTCGAGACTCAAAAACACCAATGAGCGATTGATTTGGCTCTTGTCTTTTTGGGCGACGCGATAAAGACGGTCCGAGGTGATAAGTTCCTTCTGTACGTAGCTGTCAGGGTGGTTAACGGAACTACCGTGTTGTGTCTGAGTTCCGTCTTTGCAACTTGTTACTTCGGTCCATAGGTCGTTGAATGCGCGATTGGCTTCGGTGTCTCGGAACGAAAACTCCCATCGGCATGAAATGCCTTGGACATTGACCAGGCCGACATACGGTTCGCACGTTGCTCCTTTCGGCGAGAAACCAGTGGTGTTGTAGTTTTCAAGTGCGATAACCCTGTCACATAATCCTGCGAAGCCGGTTTCTGGCGAAGTAGCCATTACAAATCCCAGAAAACAAACGACCGCAACTTTGGCTGTTTGCTTGGTTGTCAATTTATCATTCAGCCGCATCCGGGAAATCGTTTTTTAAGTAGACACCCTTCACACGTTCTTTTGCTGGATCAAAATGCGGGAACGGAACAATTTTTGCCTTCAAGCGCTTTTGCTGCCCATCCAGTTGACCGATCTCAATATCGTGCCCCTCGAGCGCATGAGTTGATGCAACCCGCCCTAGGGCGATGACCTTGCCTAAGATGGGTGATTTCATCGCGCTGGTGATTTCACCGACCTGCGCTTTTCCGATACGTACACAATCGCCCGGAGAAGGAACTGTTCCACCTTCTATATCAAACCCGACCAGTTTGCGGTGAGGGTGAGCCTTGCGTTCTTCAATTGCGCTGCGCCCGATGAAGTCATCGGTCTTAGATTTCAATGGGACGGTAAAACCGACGCCAGCCTCGAACGGATCGGTTTGGTCGTCAAATTCGGACCCGGCAAAGATTAAGCCGCCTTCGATCCGCAACATGTCGAGGGCGGCAAGGCCAAGAGGGGCAATTCCATAATCCTGACCAACTTCCCAGACACGGTCGAATATCTCGACAGCGTTCTTAGGGTGACAGAAGATTTCATATCCTAATTCGCCGGAATATCCGGTTCGGGAAATCACGACAGAGGTGCCGCGCACATCCCCGACCCGGGCCACGGTAAGCCGGAACCAAGGCAATTCTTCTATGGTTGGCTGCTGGGGTGGCGTCCAGAATATCTGCGAGAGGATGTCGCGGCTGTGCCGCCCCTGTACCGCGATGTTGTGCAACTGATCTGTAGAGTTTCGAACCCAGACATTCATGTTGCGCTTACGCGCTTGTTCCTGCAGCCACAAACCGCTGGTGTCGTTGCCACCAATCCATCGGAAGTTGGTCTCACCCAGCCGATAGATAGTGCCATCGTCGATCATACCGCCATGTTCATAGCACATTGCCGTATAGACAACTTGACCGACGCTCAGCTTCTTCATGTTGCGGGTCACGCAAAGCTGCATCAGTTCTTCGGCATCCGGGCCAACAACCTCGTATTTGCGCAGTGGACTCAGATCCATTACGGCGACTTTGTCTCGACAGGCCCAATACTCTGCGATTGCGCCATGATTGGTCATCGTATTGGGCAGCCAATATCCGTTATATTCGACAAAATCACGGGTATGACGTGCAAAGCAGTCGTGAAATGCTGTTTTCTTGGTTTCTTCCACATCCGCCTCCGCAGATTTTCTGTAGCCGTAGGACCGTTTAAAATCCTCGGTCGCTTTGTAAGTTCGCACCTGAATGTCGGTTGGATTCCAGCCATTGGCCGGGTCTATGTCACACGGGCAGCCGGTACTGACGCAGACAAGATCCGTCAGTGCGCGCAGCAGCACGAAATCTCCGGGTCGCGACCACGGGTCATCCATACCAATGGCATTGTTATCGTCCAGCATCGTGTTGAAAAAGAAGTTGATCGCAGGCCAGCCTGCGCGGGGCCGGATGCCATATTGGTCCAGATCCTTGTTGATATTGTCCGAGCAATTGACATGGCCAGGATAGCCCAAGTCTTCATAATACCGAGCTGTGCAGGCCAGCCCGAACGTGTCGTGGCGGCCGCACGTATCCTGCACGATCTCGACCAGAGGTTCTTGATCCACCGACCAGTACTTTGAGAATATGCCTGGTTGCGGATACAAACTGCCCATCAGGCTACGTGTCGTGGTGGGATCAATCTCGCGTTCGATCCCCTGATCCAGTGCACGTCGGCTGAACGCCTGAAAGTCTGAACATTCGCGGCCCCTGACATCCACGATCTGGATGAACTCCCCGGCTTTGACCTCATAAGATTTGGCATTGCCAGGCTGAATGTTGATATCTCTGAGAGGGTCGGCCAACGGATCGGGCGGGCCCACGTCGGGTTTTTCCAAACCAGGAGCAGCACGCTGAATGTACAGGATAATGTCGGTCGGCGGGTTGTTGTCTTCGGGCCGCATCGCTTCGCCGGGAGCAGAGACGATCAGAAGCCCGTCGCTTTCCGCCACGAAATGCGCCATGTCGCCGGGCCGTGATCCATCTGAGAAAGCCCTGATCGCATCCCCGCGTCCGATATCGAAACCTGCAACATCTAACGCGCGTAGCACTTTCTTGCCCGAAGCCGAGCCATTCGCCAGAGTCGCAATCAGCCCCTCTGGTCGACCGTGCCCCTGCGCGCCAAGCATGGCAGCGTCCGAGCTTCGATCGGGGGCAAAAAACACCATCTCGGCGGGTTGCATCCCATCGCGATCCAGCAATGTGATCGTGTCGCCTTTGGACACCGAAACCGCCCGCGACCCTGCGCCAGGGACGGGATGACGTTCCGTTCCATGCGGTAGAATCGGAAGACCGGGGGCCAGAACCCCGCTGCGTTCATATGGCACTTCGAAGACCGGCTTCACATTCATAATGCACCTTCCTGAATAGATTCGGTCGCGCCGCGGTGCATGACCACCAAAAGGTATCCTTTTTCGGTGCGCGAAAAGTGGCTGGACCCGGCAGGAAAGCTGACAAAATCCCCGCTGTGATAACGAAACCCGTCGTGATCGGTCAGATCACCTTCGAGGACAAAGAACTCTTCCGGACCGTGATGAATATGCGGGTTCGAGCGCGTGCCAGGTGCCATTTTCATCAGATAGCTGCCTTGGCCGGTATCCTGGTCAAAGCTGACATTTTTCCACCAAACTTGTTCGTCGGGCAGGTCTTTCATCTGCATTCTGACAAAGCCGGTATCGTCGAAACGGGTGACCGTACGCATATTTTGCTGTTGTGACATCTTAATCGAGCCCCAATCGCTTCTTGCGCTGTTCCGTCCAGCTGCTGATGGCCATGTCAAAGGTCAGAGCCATCAGCGACACGTTCAGGCCGAGGACAAAGTTTTTACCCAACTCGGTGCCGGCCAGCGTTCGCTGCAGTTCCTGTCCCAGATCCTGAGTGCCGATGAAGGCTGCGATGATGACCATGAAGAAGGCAAACATGATGGCCTGATTGAACCCAACTGCCATTGTCGGTAGTGCCAGCGGAAACTGAACTGACATCAGCTTTTGACGCCGCGTTGATCCAGACATGTCTGCCGCTTCGGTCATTTCCGAGGGTACGCTGCTGAGGCCAATGATGGTGTACCGGATCAATGGTACTGCGGCGAAGATTAGGATCGAGAACACAACAGCTACGTCATTAACGCCGAACAGCATGATTGCCGGGATCAGATAGATGAAGCTTGGGAAGGTTTGTGCTGTGTCGCAGGCCAGAAGGATGCTTTTTGACCAACGTTCTGATCGGGCAGCGATTACACCGAGCGGTATGCCAATCAAGGTGGCCAGAGCAACAGCCGAAATAACTGTGTATAGAGTGATCACAGATCGGTCCCACCAACCCGAGAATGCGACGATGGTAAAGAAAACCGCCGCATATATACCTGGGCGGCGTCCACCGATCCAATATGCAAAGGCAACGACTATTAGGATGAAGGCGGGGGTTGGGATCGCCAGCAACGTGTCCCGGAACGGGATCAGAACCTTGACGTTCAGAAACCAGCGCAACCATTCAGTTGTTCCCTTGATAGCCTCGATCGCCAGGAACGACTTGATCACCACATCAATTTCCTTGCCTTGGCTCAAGTGCTGTTTGCGACCAACTTCGGCCAGGATCGGAAACAGCTGCGACAGCAGAATAAAACCAATGAATAGACCCAGTGCGACCAGCGAAATCTTATACCGCTTCCACCAGGGTGTCCCACGCTCAAAGTGAACAGGTTGCTTGACCACCCATGCCTTGGACATCCGATCCAGCGTTACGGCTAGAAGAACAATCGTAACGCCGATCTCGAACGATCTGCCAAGTTTGAAGCTGCCCATCATTGCCAACAGCTTGGCACCGAGACCGGGCATACCAATAAAGGCGGTCAGAACAACCATGGCCAGACACAGCATGATCACCTGGTTTACGCCGACTAGGATTTCGGTGCGTGCTGCCGGAACATAGACATGGCGCAACATCTGCCAGCGAGTGCAGCCGGACATTTGGCCCGCCTCGATCACTTCAGGGCTGACCTTTTTTAGCCCCAGCGTTGTCATCAAGATCATAGGCGGGATGGCAAAGGTAATTGTTGCAACGGCTCCAGCGGTTGGCCCCACCTTGAAGAAAATCACAGCGGGTAGCAGATAGGTAAAGAAGGGCAGGGTTTGAAGCACAGACAGAATGGGCTTCAACATCCGCTCGAACCAGCCATATTTCCACGCGGCGATACCAAGCGCCAGACCCAGCAGGAACGCCAAAGGCGCCGCGACGACGATCACGGACATTGTTTGCATGGCGATCTTCCACTGACCGATCGCAGCCGTCCAGATAAAGGTTCCAGCGCCAAGGGCAGCCAACCGCCATCCACCGACAGCGTATCCAACAACCCCAGCGACGGCGGCAATCGCAGACCATGGGATTGGTCCCAGATAGGGCCAGCGACGCTTGCCTTCCAAAAGGTTTGCTGACGTGTCCAGCAGAAACTCTAGAGGACCTTCCGCGATAAAGCGGGTTACATAAATCAAGCCAAGGTCATTTTGGATGAAGCTGAAAACTGCGTCCAGAACCTGCGCTGTGGGTGGGATGGCGGCTTCGGGGATGCGGTTTAGCCATTCAGGCAGAATACCAACTGCCTTGGCAAGGATCAGTGCGAAGGCCACGGCAAGCAGCACAGTAAGTACACGGGAACGTCCCCATGGCGTGTCTGATGTCTCTGTCAGATCTGTCGACAGCGTCGCCATTATTCGGCTCCGAGCAGGACATTCAGTGCGGTGTCGCGCTCCAGTACACCGGTGACAACGCCTTTGTCATTTGCAACCGGCAAAAGGATGCGGTTGTCATTGACCAGAACCCGCGCAAGTTCGTGGATCGTTGCGCCACCATTGATTGGTGCGCCTTCCAAAGCGTGTCCGTTGACTGGTTTCGCCAGCCCTTTCGCATGCACTACGCGGGCTTTGTCGATGTCCTCGGTGAATTTCGCCACGTATTCCGTGGCGGGGTTCATGACGATCTGATCGGGTGTATCACATTGTTCAACCGCGCCGTTGCGCATGATTGCGATCCGATCTGCGAGGCGGAGTGCCTCGTCAAAGTCGTGAGTGATGAAGACGATGGTCTTACCCAGCATCTCTTGCAGCCGCAGGAATTCATCCTGCATTTCGCGGCGGATTAACGGATCAAGGGCTGAGAACGGCTCGTCCAGAAACCAAATATCCGGCTCAATCGCCAGGGACCGGGCGATGCCGACCCTTTGCTGTTGTCCACCGCTAAGCTCGCGTGGGAAGTATTCTTCGCGACCCTCAAGGCCGACCAGTTTGATGACTTCCAGCGCACGTTCACGGCGATCATGGCGATCCTGACCACGCATTTCCAGCGGGAAGGCCACGTTATCCAAGACCGTACGGTGCGGTAGCAGGCCAAAGGACTGGAACACCATGCCCATCTTGTTGCGTCGCAATTCGATCAGATCACGCTCGCTCAGGCCCATGATATCCTGACCATCAACTTTGATCGTACCGCCGGTGATGTCGTGCAGGCGCGAAAAGCACCGCACTAGAGTTGATTTACCTGATCCGGACAGTCCCATGATGACCAGCATTTCGCCCCGGCCAACCTCAATCGAGACGTCTTTGACCCCAGCAATGTAGCCGTCCGCACGAATCTCGTCGAAGCTATGGCCAGCCGGCATGGACTTCAGATAGCTCTCGGGCGAAGGCCCAAACAATTTCCAGACATTTTGGGCTGAGATTACAGGCGCTGTGGCGGACATGGCTGCCTTTCTTTCTTGTTAAGCGCGGCCTTGCTTCAATGAGATCAGCAAGGCCGCGCCAGTTTCGTTGCGTATGACCGGATTATCCGCTGCAGGCGCTGATCCAGGGATCAACAACAGAGCGGTTTGCGTCCAGCCATTCGGCCGCTGCATCTTCCGGTTCCAGCTCGTCCGTATCGACCAGCTTGGCCATCTCCGCGATCTGCGGATTTGTGAAAGAAATTTCAGTCAATACACAGTAGGCAGCAGGCCATTTGTCTTTCATACCATCCCAAGCGGCCTTTTTCAGGTAACCGGTTGCCGGGTTACCACAATCATACAGCGCATCCGGGTTCGGACCTTTGGATGGGTCTTTGTCGCATCCATCTTCCCAGGCAGGAAATTCGACAAACTCACCTGGCCAGACAGCTTCGGCAAAGTTGGGTGTCCAGTTGAAGACCAGAACCGGCTTCTTGTCCGCTTCTGCTGCGCCAATTTCAGCCCACAGGGCCGCCGCCGAACCCGCATTGATAACGGTGAAGTTCAGATCCAGCGCTTCGGCACGCTCTTTACCATGCTTCAACCAGTCAACCGGACCGTCCAGATATCGGCCTTTGTCGCCGGTTTCCGCTGTTGCAAACAGATGCGCACAGTCGTTCAGAGCTTTCCAGTCGGGCAGGCCGGGGCAGGACTCTTTGGTCCACATCGGATACCACCAGTCCTCGCGGGTGACAGCATCGTGGTCGCCTGCATCATGCAGACCGCCCTTTTCCAGAGCTGCGCGGAAAGATGCGCCAAACGCGCCTTCCCAGACTTCCATCTCAAGCGTGACGTCGCCCAGACGCACCGACTCGTAGACCGCCTGACTGTCGGTCGTGACGTATTCGACATTATCGCCGATCTCTTCGAACAACTGGCCGACCACGTAAGACATCACGATCTGGCTGGACCAGTTGTGAATTGGGATGACGATCGGATCGCTGCTGTCTTCTGCGATCGCACCGGTGCCCGCTACCGCTGCCAAGGTTGCAGCAGAAAGAAGGTTTGAAAGTTTCATGATTGCTCCCTGAGTGACGTTCGATATTGGATTGAGGGCTCTTACGGCCCCGAATTTGCGTATTCTGCCCAAATTTGCACGAAACGCAGAACAGAAATTTGAGAGGCGTTGCCCATAAAATCTTGAGGCTAATTCAGTTTTTTACTATCTTAACAGTCAGTTGCCTGATCGGTTTCCAGTCGACGCAGGCGAATACTCTTTGATTGCAATCCGCTTCAGATTGGGGTTCCGCCGTCAGATGCCAAAGAAAGCACCAGTTACCGGGAAGGTTCTTCCACCGCTCGACTACCTTTTGGCTTTTGAAGCGGCCGCCAAGGCCCAGAGTTTTGCGCAGGCCAGCAAGG
The DNA here is from genome assembly GCF_056540425.1 of Ruegeria sp. AN6. Classification (NCBI taxonomy): domain Bacteria; kingdom Pseudomonadati; phylum Pseudomonadota; class Alphaproteobacteria; order Rhodobacterales; family Roseobacteraceae; genus Ruegeria; species Ruegeria sp. AN6. The sequence continues at coordinate 1,428 of NZ_JBQFWR010000029.1, read as the reverse complement.
TGCTCAACATTTCGGAAACAGCAATCAGCCGCAAAGTACGTCTGTTGGAGCAACATTATGACGTACCCTTGTTTGTCAGAGGTCATCGGTCGGTTTCGCTGACACAGCAAGGGGCCATATTGCTGGCGACTGTTGAAAAGTCGCTGGATCTGATGCGAGATGTCAGCCGTGATATGTTGGCCAAACATCAGGCCAATACGGTGTCGATCTCCGCGACCAACTCTGTCGCGTCGCTCTGGTTGATGCCGCAGCTGCGTAAGTTCAACAAATCCAATGGCCGCATCCGTATTTCGCTGGTGTCTTCGGACAGCGACGCGGAGTGCCTGTCTGATTCTATGGATCTGACGATATTGCGCGGGGAAGGGGATTGGCCCGGATATGAGGCGCAGCTTTTGTTCGGGGAAACCGTTTTCCCAGTGTGTAGCCCTGATTATCTCAAAAGTAATCCGCAGGCGGCAGTACTATCCGCGCTGCCGGAATTGGATCTGATTGAGGTGACCAGCAGCCACGCAGAATGGATGACTTGGCGTACCTGGCTTGGCAGCAATGGAATTTCCACCTCATTGATGGAACGCGCTGTGGCCTTCAACACCTATCCTCTGTCTATACAAGCAGCAGTTGATGGTTTGGGCGTCGCACTGGGTTGGGCCCATCTTGTTGACCCCCTGCTTGAAAGCGGTGCGTTGGTCAGACCAATCCAGGACATATCGGTACGAACGCAGTCGGGATATTTTCTTCTAAAGAGCCCAACGCAAAAATCATTTCCTGAGCGACGCATCGTCGAGGATTGGTTGTTAGGGCTCAGCGCAGGGCGCAAACGTTACGCGTGATCCGATGGTGCCATCGCGCGATAAATGTTCTTTCCTTCAATGTCTCTGAAATTCAAAGGTTGACCGAAGGGAATAAATATTTACCGTAAAGAAAGAATCTGATTCCGCCCCGGGTCGCATATGCGGACGGGTCTGAATTCGTTCGGCCTACTTTTGCAGGGAGTCCAAAGCCCAATGAGCTATAAATCCGATATTGAGATTGCCCGTGAGGCAAACAAGAAGCCGATTCAGGAGATCGGTGCCAAGCTGGGCATTTCCAGCGATGATCTGCTGCCCTACGGCCACGACAAGGCGAAAGTCAGTCAGGATTTCATCAATTCGGTTCAGGACCGTGAAGATGGCAAGCTGATCCTGGTCACGGCGATCAACCCGACCCCTGCGGGTGAAGGCAAGACGACCACTACAGTTGGTCTGGGCGATGGCCTGAATCGCATCGGCAAGAACGCGATGATCTGTATCCGCGAAGCCTCGCTTGGCCCGAACTTTGGCATGAAGGGCGGTGCCGCAGGTGGCGGTTACGCGCAGGTTGTTCCGATGGAAGAGATGAACCTGCACTTCACCGGTGACTTCCACGCGATTACTTCGGCCCACTCGCTGC
>NZ_JBQFWR010000028.1:0-32968 GCF_056540425.1 Ruegeria sp. AN6 | reverse complement strand
AGGCCGCACTGGACGGTGCGCCCATCCAGGCCGCCATGCGCCTGTCACTGCACCGCTCCCTGGCCCAGGCGCAGAAATACTACGATGACGTTGATATCGTTGAAAACCCGGCGGCGGATCTGTTGGGGTGAACGCTTACTAACTACAAGCCACAGTCATTTGGAAAGGCTGGTGTGATCCGAAATTATAAAACTCGACATTCTCGCTCCAGCGAGGCTCAGCCAGCTGGCACCGCACTCCATGATTTGTTTTGGAAGGAGGAATTGAGAATGTGTGTTTCAGCTTTCCCCGAAAGTAACGCTACCGCGATCCTTCTTAACTAGGAACCAACTTCTTACACCTGTATCGCGCAATGTTTCGCGCGCGAAACATCAGTCGGTCTGAGATTTCAGCCACAGCTTCAATCGGTCTATAAACTTGGCATCCAGGTCGGGGCCACTCAACACCAGTTTCTGCCCCTGATCTGTCTGCTGAACTCGGATGCCACCCACTATCTCATCTGGCTCTGCATCGTTCACCGAGGCAGGCTTCCGAGGCGACTTATCACGCCCGTCTCGGGCGATCTGATCTGCGAGCACCCTCGCTTCGGCATCCGCATTTTTGGAGGGATCATTTCTCAAACTCTGAGCAATACGATCACCTAGCTTCAGATCTTCCTTAAGAGCTTTGGATAGTGCCAGTCCCAACCGTTCGGGTATTGCCGCAGCAAATCGCAGGTCTGCATCAAGTGCGTGGTAGATCACAATAAAAGACCCTATTTTTGATCTTTTGGCACGGCTGGCGGTCGAAAATAACCCGCGCAGAGCCGAGGCCTCGTCTGGATAAACCCCCTGCTCGGCCGCGCGCGCCGCAATACGGGCTCGCTCGTAGTAGCTGAGCCCAACACGGATCTCATTCTCCTCAACCATCGAAAGATAAGCGTCTGAGGCGTTCTCGGGGCGTCTGAGCAACGCCTGAACAGTCACAAAACGCTTATCGCCCGTTTCCGCATACAACGTCTTTAGCGCGGTCAGGCGGCGCCAGCCAGAGATCAGGCCAAACCGATCCTCGGCCAGCTTAACCACCTCGATCGGGGTTTGTTGGCCACGGGCGCGCAGGCTTTCAATTAATGCCGACATTTCATCCCCGTCCACCACGATCCGGTCGCGCACCAGATAGGTTTCCTCGATGGCGGTCAGCGGTATCTGCTGTACCAACCGCCCTTCGGCGCGGGCTGTGCGTATCTCAGAGCTCAGGTCGTCCACGGCGGCCTGCAGCGCCGTGTCGCCAGCAACCTGCGCAATCGGCGGCGCAGAGAGTACTGGTGGGAACATGGATTTTGTTTCGAGTGTCGCACCCGCAGCCTCTTCAGGCAGATAATCAGCACGGGCGGGGGTCAGCCGTTTACGTTTTGCCATGTCAAATCCTCCTCATCTGCCCGTGATAGCCTCTGTTCTGCTCAATCCCGTTACCGCAACGTGCGGTGCACTGCGCGGCTTGCAGAGCGAAAGAGAGTGTTTCGCGCGCGAAACATCGGCCGGGCCGGGCAGGGGGCTCATACCGCCACCTCGGGCTGATGCTCGGCCTGCAACGCCAGCTCCTCACGCCGCCAGACGCCTAATACCAGCCGCTTGAAGGCAGCATAGGTCTCATCAAAGGTTTCTCGCCCGCGGGCATAGGTCTCACGGTTGAAATCGCGGTAATCAGCTTCGTAGATGCCATTCACCTGCTCTCCGGCCTGACCGATCAACGCGGTGAATTCCTGCCGGTGGGGCGACAGGGCGCTGCCCAGATAAGATTGCATCAACCCGGCCAGTTCCGCCTGTTGCGTGCCGTCATAGCGGGTGATGACCGTGCGTACCGCATCCCATTCAAACGCCATCTCGTCGCGGCCAAGCGCGCGGGCGGCCATGTTTTCGCCCTCCTCGATCGATTGGAAGGTCGAATGTAGCATGTCGAAGAACCGCCCTGTGGAATCGAATTCTAGGAACGAAGCGCCCATAGGCACCAGCAGAATATCGGCTGCGGCCAAGCCGTTGATCGTCAGATAACCAAGCGCGGGAGGGGTATCGATGAAGATCAGATCATATTCATCCAGAATACCATCTGCCTCCAGTGTTTCGGTCAGTGCATCCCACAGTTTCCAACCCCGGGCTTGCATCCGCCAGACAGGGATCTGAAACTCAGCCCAATAGAGGTTCAGCTGTGCCCCGATCAGATCGATATTGGGCCAGTGGGTTTTCTGGATCAGGCTGCTTGCGCGGGTGTCCAGCGCCTCCATCAGGGTATCATCGATAGGGTGGGGGGGCTCGCCCCGATCCAGGCGCCCCTGATTTTCGCGGCGCAGGTATCCGGCATAGTGGCGGGCTAGTAGGGGAAACACAGTCTGCCATTCATCCGTGACCTTGCCGCCAAAGATAGACGTCATTGATCCCTGACTATCCAGATCGATCACCAGCACCTTGTAGCCGTCCAGGGCTGCCGACATAGCCAAGTGTGCGCAAGTCGAGGTCTTACCGACGCCACCTTTGAAATTGGCGACAGACACCAGCTTGGCGGGCAATCCTTCGGGTCGATAAGGGCGATACTCTTTGGCCTTGGACCCTTCCGAAGCAAAATGAGTGCGGAGCCGCAGCACCTCATCCAGGGTAAACCATTTGGCTCCACCTTCAGATTCCGATCGGCCCTGTGGTAAATCCGGGTTGGCCTTTAGGACTCGGCGAAAATGGGGTGCGGCAACCGGGATCAGATAGCGGGTGATTTCCCAAGTGGAAAACAAACGCAGTTGTCGTGCCTCTCCATCTTCGAGACCTCGGCTTGCAAGGTCTTCGCGTCCCTGAGTGCAAGCACTCGCAATGGCTGCAAAGCTGGCTGTAGTAGAGGGGCTCCCCAGCTCTGAAAGAGCGGTGTCTGGATCAATGTTGAAATAGGGTGGAAGCCTGTCTTTCGAAGATATCGCCATGTGACTTTTGCTCGATATGCTGTGTTTTCGCGATTGTAACACAAAACATAGCATATGGAAGAACTACTGGCATCAACCGATATTTTCTAAGCAAATCAAAGGGCTGTACTTATGGAAAATAGGTGGCTTTGAAGGGGCACAAATTTTTTTTAGTTAGAATATAGTTATTTATTAGTTACAGATTATATCCTTTCTTCATAAATCCTTGAAAAATAACATATTTATCGCTCTTCTTTGTGTCCAAGTGAATCTGATCCCACGATCAAGTGACTCTGATCCCACGTTAGGCCGACTCTGATCCCACGATCCGGAGCTTTACCCGGCCTGTGGATAACTCTAGGGTAAGCGTCAATAAAACCACGAAAAAAGATTCGGGCAGGTCAGGGGCAGAGGTATGAGCTGGAGCACTTCAGTTCTGATTGATTTTTCATGAGTAGGAATGTGCCCGCTGGCGCAGGAGGGTTGCTGCCGGATCGGTATCCGACTGCAGATTTTTTTGTCTGCGACATCTTCGATGCGCTGCCCAAAACGGATATGGGATCGATGGAACATCCAATGTTCTCGCTCTCCACGCGCCCGGATCGACGCATCCTGAACTATGAGCATAACGGGGTGGAAATCACCGTCACGCCTTCTGTCCGGGGGCTGGCGACGATCCATGACAAGGACATCCTGATCTTCTGTATCAGCCAGCTGATGGCGGCGATCAATGCCGGTCGGGCGGTCAGCCGGGTTGTGCATCTGAAAGCACATGACCTGCTGGTAGCGACCAACCGGGAAACCTCGGGCGATGGCTATAAGCGGCTGCGTGAAGCATTCGAGCGTCTCGCAGGTACGCGCATCACCACCAACATGGTGACCGGCGGGGTTGAGACAACCACAGGGTTCGGCCTGATCGAAAGCTGGGAGATCGTGCGCCACACGCGGGCAGGGCGGATGGTCAGCGTTTCGGTCAAGCTATCGGATTGGCTGTTTCGGGCGGTGCTGGCCAAATCGGTCCTGACACTCAGCCGCGATTACTTCCGCCTGCGCAAACCGCTGGAGCGGCGGATCTATGAACTTGCGCGGAAACATTGCGGACGGCAGCCTGAATGGCGGGTGTCGGTCGAAACGCTGTTGAAGAAATCCGGGTCGGCCTCACCGCGCCGGGTGTTCCGTAAGATGGTGCGCGACATGATCGCGGCCGATCACTTGCCGGATTACCACCTCGAAGAAGAGCCCGGTGACATTATCCGTGTCAGTCGCCGCGATGTGGTGGTGGATGCCGAAAGCAAACTGCACCTCAAGCCCGAAACCCTGGGGGAAGCACGCCGTCTTGCGCCGGGCTGGGATGTCTACGCTCTGGAAAGCGACTGGCAAGCCTGGTGGATCAGCAGTGGCCGCAAACCGCTGAGAAGCCCGGATATGGCGTTTTTGGGGTGGGTTGCAAAAAAACATGACAGCGGTGGTTAACACCTCATGGCTCGCCGCTGTCATAATTATGCTGCATACCTCAATGCTGAAATTATGTTTCATATTTAATGAAACTAAACGAGCAAATTATTTTACTCTCGATACTCCACCCTTTCAATGGTTCGCAGAATCTCATCTAGATCAGCACTGTATGCGTCGGCTTGTGTCCCATTCAAAACAACTATCCCAGCTGAAATTTTATTGGCTCTCGCATATCCAATATGGACGCTAGTGAAGCGATCATTCGGGACCAATATAATGATACTGCTTCTCGGATGCATCGAGATTTGTGCGTGGGTCATATGGCTACCCTCCATGCTCACCACAACACGAGCTCTGCAAAGTGCCCGTTGTAGTTCTTCGACAGAAAATTTAGAAATATCAATTATTTTCCAACCTCGAGCAATAAGCTCTTCGATTAGTTTGGTCTCATTTTTTATCTGGCGGCGAACACCCGTCGCACCTCGTTGCAGGTACACATAATCGGTCGCTGCTTCCCCTCCAAAGCGTTTATGTATTTCATTCCGTATAATGCGATACCGTGAGCGCTTCGAACTTCCCTGCGAGAAATCTTGATAAACAATCAGCTGATTTGTGTGCACAAAAGAATGCCTAATTTCAGGCAAGTCAAAGATTTTCATATAATCAAACGCATGGGTCCAAGAAGCATCTGGCGGCAACCATGGCTCACCAACTGCCGGATCGATAAATGCAGTTGGAAGAGCATCTGTAAGCCAGTGCCCAAAGTAACGCCAAGAAACGTAGCTTTTACAGTAACGTAATTCTTCCATTTGGAGAATGGGCTTCGTGATCTCACGCAGTGATGATTTCTTTCCATAATGCTCCAACTTTCTCCACGTAGAGTATCCGCTGGGCCAAACACACGCATCTCGATAAATGCGTCGTAAGACAGGAGCATGCGTGACAACTGTTGCTTGAACCGCATCTATATGTTCCGAAAGCTTAGAATGCTCGTCTGTTTTAGTGATACGTTCAAGCATGCCGGGCAAAAGAACAGGTGGGATAACCACTTCTTTTTCTTCAGGTTGTAGAACTTCTATTTCCCCCTCTTCTTCACCAATAATCCGCTGCAAAAAAGGCGCCGAAAGAGGCTTAATTCGTTTAAGAAAGGTCATGTATTGGTTTCTCCTAAATAATAATCTATCCCCGTCCAATAATACCAACCTAACGCTTTAGATAGGGAGGGTCAGTGCTCACCATAGATAGCAGGCATCTCGTGGGACTATATGAGTAAGCGGGAGAAGCAGTTTGGGCCGGATGAAGAGAGGCGGAAGGATTGCCCGAAGGCTACAATTCGGCCGCCTAGACTAGCTTCTTTCCCAGCTAGATAAAGATTGAATTAGCGCCGAGTAGCGGTTCTGATGCGACAAGGAAGATTATCGATGCTGAATACGAAAACTAATCGCTACGGTATCTTCAGGCGGCTTCGGAGAAAGCTTACATCATAATGTTGCGGCTTTCTTGTGGTGCAAGCATATTTCCTGTCCAACTTGGCAGGGTAGGTTGTATTGACGTAATCCATTGTTTTGCAACCAACGATGCATTGATCTTAAAGTAGGATAGATTGGTCTCGAGGTGGAGGAGTTGAGGCGCGGTTTAAAGATGCGATCCCCAATAAACATATAGCTAAGTGTGTTGGCCACGGTTATGCAATACGCTTTACTCGTAGTGATGCTACGTATCAAACTGCGACGTTCTCCCCAAAAAAATTCTTTTAAATGACCTCCAATTATAATTAGTTCGCCATCTGGTTTCAGTACACGAGCGATTTCTATCAGCGCGGCATGGATATCGAAATACTGATGTGAAGAGACACATAGCACAATATCAAAGCTATGATCTCGGAAAGGGATGTCTTCTGCGCAACCTAGCTGGACACTTGAAGTGGTGGTTCTCTCTCGGGCGCTAAAAATTTCTCCCATATTTATATACGTTTCCATAGGTTCCAGCCCGTAAGAGTAGGCACCTGCTGCAGAAAGGGAGAACAAGTTTGATCCCATCCCAGGGCCAATTTCGAGCACTTTTTTACCCTGGAAATAATTACTCGATAGGTGAGCGGCTTTCCCTTCGAATGGGAGTTTTTTATCTCGCTCCAACCAGAAATAATATTCTCTGCAAGAATCTGCGATTAAATGGCCGGATGTAGTCAGGTGACCGTTGTTATTGTTAATCCAGCCTAATTCAACTGCGATTTGAGTTACTGTAGCTGGAATATCTGTGACTGGCAGCGAAAGTGCTTTATGGTGCAATAACCGGATCAAGTCCTCGGATTGTGATGAGAGAAAATGGCCTCGTATGTCCTCAAAGTTATCATCGTCCGACATCTGAAAATGCTCCCAAGAATATGTGTATTTAGAGTACAAGGCAGTTCCATAATAAGGTGATCTATTTGACATGCCCAAAGAAGAAAAGAGTTGATACCGCGTTGTATTTGCAATCTTTGCTACGCACTCAAGGTTTGTAGTTTCCGAAGTTTTTTTAGAAAAGAAACGTCAAGTCACTTTCTTTACAAAAGCCCAATTGCTTGAACACATTTCAAGTAATCCATATTTGGCTTCGAAGCCCAAAACTGATTTAGCCTGTTCTGTTTCGGCGATCGAAACCATTGGATCCCCCGCTCTGCGATCAACGATCTGATAAGGGATGGAACAGCCCGCGGCCTCTTCGTAAGCCTCAATGACTTCAAGCACACTGTGGCCTTTACCGGTGCCCAAATTGACTTGATGGCTCTGCTGAGTTCTAAAAAGCGCGTTTATTGAGAGCACATGGCCTCTGGCTAAGTCTTCGACGTGAATGTAGTCGCGAATGCAGGTGCCATCTATGGTGTTATGATCGCCGCCGAAAATGTTGACCAGTGGTAATTTACGCATTGCAACACGAGCAATTACTGGAACGAGATTAGTAGGTGGCTGGCTGGGGTTTTCACCAATTAGTCCAGATGCATGGGCCCCCACAGGATTAAAATAGCGCAAAATGCCAAAGATAAAATCCGGAGTTGCCGAACCGATATCTTGTATAAGATTCTCTCCAAACAGCTTAGTTTTAGCGTAGACACTTTGTGGGGCTGGCGGCGAGTTTTCTGGAATGGGGACGGTGTTTGGCGTTCCGTAAATAGCTGCACTTGAAGAGAAGACAATCTTTTGTACATCGCACATACGCATAGCGGCGATAATATTCAGCAACCCGGTGCAATTACTTTCGTAATATCCCAAAGGATCCATTTGGCTTTCCGGTACACTTTTCCGTGCTGCAAAATGTATGACCGCATCAAAACTATGACCCGAGAAAGCTGCAAGCACATCAGTGGTTGAACGGATGTCGCATTCTATAAATGATACAGCTTTGTTCGTGACTTTTGCCAATTGGTCTAAAATACCACGCTGCGAATTTTCGAAGTTGTCTAAGATAGTGACATTATAACCTGCAGAAATCAGCGCTACATAAGTATGTGATCCAATAAATCCTGCTCCGCCAGTCAACAGAATATGTTTTGCCATGATTACCCTTACCTTATCGCCCGCGCGTCCATTCAGTCCCGCCTGCGCGAAGCCGTACGAAGAGATGGACGGCAGCATAGACTGTAAAACTAATTGGGGCCTTTAGAAAAATTTTGAAAAGCTCACCTTTGGATAAAGCTGTTTTGGTATCGTTTTTCATGAGGTTTGGGTATAGCCGTTTAACTTCTGATACTCCGGCATCTTGTCTACGACGTACTTGAACAAGATTTCGAAAACCCTCTACCATGGGCCATTGATAGTGGGCAGGTACCTCAACACGCTCATCTGAGGTGAAGTTCATCCGCACGAATGTATCATCGGAAATTATACTCGGGAATGCTCCCCAACGCTTTCGACCAGGGGTATTCACAGCAAACAAGCCTGCCCCAACACAGCCATCTTTCACGAAAGGAAGTTGTACCCAAAGGTTAGCATAAGCTCGAGTGATCCAAGATTTTGCGCGCGCTACTTCGATTGTCCCAGTGGCATAAGCCGGTTCTGATTTGTTTAACGCACCACGCAACTGCCCTAGCAACTTCGGGTCACAGATTACATCTGCATCTAGATATATGCGCATCGTACCAATGGCAGCACGATCTGCGTGATTAAAAGCATTTAATTTGCCAGGTGCCTCAATACTCAAAAGCTTCAGTTGCCAGCCCCGCGAAACAAACTTTACTTCTTCCTCAAGGACAATTTGTTCGGTCTGATCTGTACAAGCGTTTGCTGCGACAATGACCAAGACGCGACCTGCAGCTTCGTCTTGCAGCAAAAGGGCTTCAAGGCAAGAGCCAATATAGGCCTCTTCGTTATGAGCGGCGATAATTACACTCAGCACGTCCGCTGAGCTATCATTGGTGAGTGGAATATTTGGCTCTGCTGTTCTACTCAAAACCGGCACCAATAAATCTTCATGGAAATGACTTGTTTTTACTAAGTGATGTTAGAAGCTATGCAAATTGCAATCTAGCATAGACATCCAAATACGGGTCAGCCATCAGAGAGAGGGCACTTTCTAGTTTGCCATAATTTTCTCAACTGTGGTGGAGATATGATTAATCGCCAAGCACCAATTGAGCCAGAGTTTCTCGCATTGCTCAGCCATCCGACACGGAGCGAGCTTATGGATAGTATAGAGAGCTATTGGCGGAAGGGGCATGGCTTCGCTCTTGCGACGCTGAACTTGGATCACATCGTAAAAATGCGCCGCCAGCCGGATTTTCTCTTTTCATATAAGTTGCATAGCCATGTTGTAGCAGATGGGAATCCAATCGTCTGGCTATCAAGGCTTGCAGGACGTACCACGGAGTTAATACCTGGGTCAGATCTAATTGCGCCGCTGTCTAAGCTTGCTGTCAGGCACGATGTGCCCATCGCATTGTTTGGGGCGACCGAAGGGACTCTAGAATTAGCTGCAACTCGTTTGGAGCAGGATCAGCCTGGATTGCGGATCGTTGCAAAGATAGCTCCGCCTTTTGGATTTGATCCGACAACAGCAGCGGCAGATTGTTATTTGGAAACAATACGCGCCTCTGGTGCAAAATTGTGTTTTCTCGCGCTGGGTGCCCCGAAGCAAGAAATATTTGCCGCCCGTGGAATCGAGCATGTGCCGCACTGTGGATTTGTTTCTATCGGTGCAGGCCTTGATTTTATAGCTGGTAGCCAGCTTCGAGCACCGCGTTGGGTCAGGAAGTTGGCGTTGGAGTGGGTCTGGCGAATGCTCAGTAATCCGCGTAGGCTGGCGATGCGCTATGGGCGCTGTATTCTGATTATGCCAGGATTGACATGGCAGGCTCTGCGTTTCAGATTTTCGCGATAAAATCGTTTGAGCGAGAGCCGCTCTCTTTTATTCTGACAGACATGATTTTTCGCATTCTCTGTAGTCTTTTATCCGCTGTTTGTACGTTCGGGGCGGCCCATGCCGATACTGTACACTTGGGCTCATCTGATATGATCCGCGCCGGGCCTTTCGGGTGGATAGTACCGCAGCCGGATCTTACGGAATCCACCTCAACGGATCCAATTATAGCCCCAGAAGCAACAGGCACAGCAGCAGGTATGCTGCGGCGCTTGGATGCACGTGGTCAGGCCGCAGGATTAAGCGGGGTTTTATATGATAATCGGGATCGGAAACATTCCCTGCTGCCCGAAGATCTATTCCCGCAACTAACCTCGCTGGATTATGCTCCAGAATTACGTGAAGCTGGCTTCGACTATGGGCTTGCTGGAGAAATCCTGTTTCCTATTCCTACGCTCGGCAATTCTTCTACTGCGGTCACGGAGGGCGATGCTCCTCGCAGCCTTACTCGCTTAGCCATGACCACCCCACTGTCTCCGACACGGTTGTTTCACGGTTATGCAGCCAATCATCTATATGTCTACCCTGAGCACAAGGATCATGATGAGGCCGATCTTTACCCCGCAAACTGGCCATATACAGTAAATTCACAGGGGTCATCCGGATCGGACCAAGCCTTTCTGAGGGCTTTAGCGATGACACTCGCGGCATTTTCGCCAGAAACCCGCGAATATCTAGAGGCAGAGAAGCTCATCGCCCCCACCCTTCAGATGATCCTACGGCGAACGCAAAAGGGAGCTTACGGCGCGGATGCATATATGTCTGCCGCTGCACATCCCACCGTCTTTGAGGCCGAACTACTATCTCCGGAGCGCATGGTTTCGCTGGCAGCTTCAATCGCTCCGGAAGATGTTCCCCCAATAATCCGTATGACCGTTGTATCCGAAGAATTTGGCGCGCGAGCGGATTTGGCGGGGCTAACCGAACAGCTCTTTACGACTCCGTCAGCGATCGCCCGGGTCTGGCGTGGGCTGGAGTACGACAAGCAAATCACGCTGTCAGTAGAAGACACCAAGGACCCCAACGGGCGAGATTTGCGATACTCTTGGGTCCTGCTGCGCGGGGATTCTGAGAAAGTTCGTATCTTGCCCACCAAGGATGGGCGACAAGCCACCATCGAGATAGCATGGCATGATCCCCTCCCTATTTCGCCACGCCAGCCCCGCTTGACGTCTCGGGTTGATGTTGGTGTGATTGCTTGGAACGGTGTTCAGTTCAGCGCGCCTGCATTTCTGTCTGTCAGTTTTCCACACCATCAAAGCAGAACATATGAACCAGATGAAGATGGTGTGATGCGATTGCAGGCTATGAACTACGACGCACAAGCACGGTCGATGCCTTATGATCCGCTATTACACTGGTCTGCACCGTGGCGGGATAGATTTGATTATGATCAGGCGGGTCAATTGAAAGAATGGCAAAGAGAGACTGCAGATGGTCAGATTATAAATTTTATAGCCAATAGGCGCCCCGTATTGGGCTCCGATTTTGAATATAAGATAGTAAAAACACCGGCGGTGCCTCCGGTACTGGAAATGCGGAGTACGGTAGAGGCTCAGTCTCAATAACCGTAGCTATCGGTTTTATCCAGAAAACGGCATTTATTGAGGACCACACCCATGAGGTTCGTGCGTGCCGCAATTTCACGTTCGCATTTCTCTAACTCTTCAGCAGTTGTGCTTTCTGCTGCGGCGACCAGCAAGACACAATCGATCTGATCTAGAAACGCATAGGTATCATCGCAGGCCAGCATTGGAGGTGTGTCAAATAACATGATGTCGGGCTTATAACGCTCCTCCAGTTGATCAATGACATGAGCGGCGTCTTTGTCCTGAAGAAGCTCGGCAGGGTTTTGGGTCGGCTTACTATTGACAGCGAAAGCCAGCTTCTCTTCGTAACAAAGCATGTGTTCTTCCGGTGTGCTTTCTTTTTCAAGCGCACGTGCAAAATAACGCTGACCTTGCTGTTTCAAAATCTTGTCGATAGACGGGCGTCGCATGTCCAAGTCAAAGACCATCGTATTGATGCCGCGTTGACGGGCAAAGCTAAATGCAAGGTTCAGGCATAATGTGGTCTTGCCACAGGCTGAACCCGGCGACGTAATTGCGATCCGGCGCCAACTATTGCTGCGCATTTGATGAAGCATTCGAGTGCGCAGAACATCAAACGGCGCAGATGCATGCTCAACCTGATCAGCCACGATGCGAGCCCGCTGTAACTGCTTTGATTTTAGTTGAATCTGCGGCAGGATTGCCCAAAGCTCTTTCTCATTAACAGGCGAAACAGTTTGCGCATTTTGATTTGTTTCTAGCTCGATTGTTGGGGTGGGGGCGTGCTTATCGTTAACCAAACCGTCGGTCTGCTGTCGCGCGGCACGGGCTTTCTGGATGGCGGATTGAATGCGTTCCATAGCGTGTTTCCTAGTTAACCCAGATTGAAACGATCAAGCAAAGCATCAACGCCAAGTCTTTCTGCAACTTGTGCGAAGAAAAGGTCGAGTGGTAAGTAATATCGATCGATAAAGTACAAACCAACGCCTATTCCAATGACGGGGATGATAAAGCTTGCGGCTATAAGACTACGGTGGGTGATAATCTCTCGAGTCGTTTTCATGTATGGAACGGTCCCAAATGCTGGGGCCCCAAGACGCGCCGTCAGATCAATTGGGCGGCGAATGGTATCATTGAGGACTTCCAGTAGTAAAAATAAACCAGCCGCTAGGCCAATCCCACCAGCAACACTAGCAGCGGCGATCAGCTTGCGATTGGGTTCAGCTGGGCTGCTTGGCACTACGGCTTGTTCGGTCACTGTAATGCGCTGACCCCTGGATTGGGCTTCGATCTGATCACCGGTGCGTGCTTCGGCCAAGCTCGCTGTTGCTTGAGCATACTGGAGTCGCAAGTTTTCATAGTCGCGTTCTAGTGTGCCCAGAGCGATTGCGTTGGTAGGCGTAGCTTCGATGGATTGTGCTAGCAACTCAAGCTCGCGGTTAATAATAGCCTTTTGTTCTTCGATAAATTTAACTTGGCCATCAATATCGGAAGTCTGCAGTTCAAACGCGGTGAAGTTTGGCGCGGTCTCGGTGCCCAAACCAAGTCTGATATTTTCGGCCTCCAATGCTGCAATCTGGCCGTCTAGGGATTTTATGCGTGGGTGATCGGCAGAATAGATCACAAGGGCCGAAGCTCTCTCATCTTCGAGCTGCCGAAGACGTCGTTGCTCTGGGGTTAGGCTTTCACCCGCCAAATCCGAGCGGCCGGTGCGCTCATAAATCTCAACGAGGCGCGCACGTCTGTCACGCAAGCTGGACAATTCACGATCTAATTGCAAAAGCCGTTCTTGCAATGAGGATTGCCGATTGCGGCGATAGTCTAGGCTATCAGGTAAAGCCTCTTTGTGAGCTTCTTTGAATTCAAGAATTTTGGCTCCCTGATCATTCAACTCAGTGTCCAAACGGGCAACTTCTTGCACAAAAAAGTCTAGCGTTTGGCCCGTGACGCTGGTGCGCATGGCCACGTTTTCCTGCAAAATCTGCGTGACCAGTTCGTTGGTAACCTGCGCCGATATTTCACCGGTTGGCGCGGCGAATGAGACGATAACGAAAGAAGCGCGATTTCGAGCATTGAAAGGCAACTCAATTTCAATCCTCGATCGCATATCCTCGACTATGACGTCGGGTATCATATCAGGTTGTCCGGCATAGACGTCAAAGCGTCTTGAGAGATCCAGCAGATTGGCGCGGGTCAATAGTTGTTGCTGAATGACTTCAAGAATTTCAACGACGCTCGCCTGAACAGTTGATGATGCAAGCTCGCCTGGGATTTGCGGAGATTCGACAACTAGCCGCGCTTGAGCTTTGTAAACAGGCGGCAGGTTTAATGCGAGAAATAGCCCAACCGCCACGCAAGCCAGAACGATAAATATGAAGTAATGAAGCCGCCGCAGGAACAACGACAGATAAAAGCGAACTTCATTCATCATGACGGTTGACCACTTTCGTCTCGGG
This sequence comes from Ruegeria sp. AN6, assembly GCF_056540425.1. Classification (NCBI taxonomy): domain Bacteria; kingdom Pseudomonadati; phylum Pseudomonadota; class Alphaproteobacteria; order Rhodobacterales; family Roseobacteraceae; genus Ruegeria; species Ruegeria sp. AN6. The sequence goes on along the minus strand of NZ_JBQFWR010000028.1, from coordinate 19,193 downwards.
GTAAACTGGCAGCAAAAAAAGCACCATCGTTTAAAACCATTTCCACTGTATGCCGGACTACACCTTTGCGACCCCGGGTGAAGGCATAAACCATTGCTAGATCGCAAAGCTGATTGACCAAACGTGGGACGCCGCCTGTAGATTCATAGATCAATTCAGTTGCTGCTGGGCTAAAAAAATTACGTTCGGCTCCGGCAACCTCCAGCCTATGCCCGACATATTTTCTGACCGTTTTCTTATCCATAGCACGGAGATGAAAACTGGATGCAACACGTTGCGCGAACTGACGCATTTCGGGGCGGCGAATGACCTCCTGTAACTCGGGCTGTCCCACCAGAACCAGTTGCAGGAGGTCATCTTTATTGGAGTTGATATTGGTAAACATCCTGAGTTCTTCGAGGGACTCAGAGCTTAGGTTCTGTGCTTCATCAAAGATCAGGATAACCCGATGCCCTTGAGCATATTCCTCAATCAGATGCTTTTGGAAAGCAGCAAATAAATCCACGTAAGTGGCGTCAGCCGGAGCAGGCTGATCAAGAGCCATCAGAACCCACCGCAACAATTCCCCTCGATCGCCATGCGCATTCGAGATCAAACCTATTTTGACGTCACTGCCAACCGATTTGAGTAGATGATGCAAGAGGGTGGTCTTTCCGGCTCCTACGTCACCGGTAATCAAGGTGATCGGAGCGCGTGTCAGTATGCCGTATTCAAGCATTGTGTAGGCCTGCAGATGGGCCTGAGACCAAAATAGGAATTCCGGATCTGGCAACAATGAAAACGGCCGCTCAGTCAACCCGAAATGAGCGGTATAGATATCAAGCGAGCTGCCCGTATCAGCATCGCTGGGTGTATTGGGTGGGCTAATGTTCAAATTTCTATACTCATTTACTTGTGCAGGCACTTTTGGAGCTTGAGTGTTGGTCTCAATTTGACCGGTTTCCTGGAGCTGTAATGCCGCATCATCTATTACATTTTTGTTATACTTATGGCCTTCCGATTGAATTTCTTGTTTTTTGCCCAACCGCCATTTGCGTCGAAGCAGCAGCCGCGTAGCATTTTGTTCTTTTTCGGAAGGAGGCCGTTGGGGTGTCAACTTATGTTCCTCCTGATCACTCCGAACCAGCAGTCAGAGGCCTGTAGGCTAGGTGCGACCCAGTGCCTGATCAGAATGATCTACTCCACAAATGCGCATTGCGCCCTGCGTAGCAGTTCCACTTGGGTAAAACAATTAAACATAGTTACCAGAGATGGCCCGCGGTCGCGACTGGGAGGTCATAGATGTGAGTTGAACGCCCGAATAGTACATTTGCAGTACATATGTTTTTAGAGCGATCTCACGATTTTTGCAGAATCAGGTATTAGCTTTGCCGAGCGGCTGTTTTTCCTATATTTCTTTGACAATAAACGGTAATTTATTTGTCGTTCGTAAGCTGTCCAAGTAAAAATTGATATCATCCTTGAAGTTTACTCACTTGCCCGCTGTGAAGTGGTTGGTGTGGTGCGAGTGCTTAGTCGATTTGAATACAAGCAATGCCACTATAACTTTAGCTCAGCTCTGCCAGCAGGTTGCTGGCACAATAATTCGCGCCCTCTTGCCAGAATTGGCCTCAAAGCGGAAACAGTTCTTCCCTGTCTGCGGCATTGGCCCCAATGTGGGTTCACTTTTGATATTTTTTACATTTGTGTATTTGAGCTCGAACTTAAAATAGTGTTAGTATTATGACGTGAAGAAGGTTGCCGTCATAGTTCTGACATAATTGATATTCGCAGCTTGAGTGGCATAGCGCCCTTTTCGAAGGGCATATACGAGTGAATAAGGCCGTTATTAGGCCGTTGGTAAAGAGTGACAAGTAGATTATGACCGTTCAATACACCGATATTCCGGGCAAAGTACGACCAATAAACGTAACGCATAGCGTAAAAAATGCTATAGTCCCTGATGCAGATCAGGTTTATCAACATCTTTTCAAACGAAGCGTAGATATCGTTTCTGTGCTAATTGCGCTGCCGGTTGTGCTGCCGCTTATCCTTTGCTTGGCCATGTTAGTTGCATGCGGTGGCGGCAATCCATTTTACGGGCAGCAGCGTGTTGGTCGAAATGGTGCGCTTTTCACCATGTGGAAGCTGCGCAGCATGGTCCCAGATGCCTGCACCCAGTTGGAGAGCTATCTCGCCAGCGACCCTGCGGCTCGCAAAGAATGGAACGAAACACAGAAACTCAAAAAGGATCCACGTATCACAGTGATAGGACGTATATTGCGAAAGACATCCTTGGATGAGCTGCCTCAGCTATTCAATGTTCTGAAAGGCGATATGAGTCTTGTTGGCCCGCGCCCCATGCTTCCAGATCAGCAAAGTCTTTATCCTGGCACGGCTTATTATGCGCTGCGCCCGGGTATTACTGGACTGTGGCAGGTATCGGAACGCAATGACAGTAGCTTTGCCAGCCGGGCCGATTTCGATACTACTTATTCCGAGCGTTTGTCGCTGAAAACAGATTTAGGTGTGTTGTTTGCCACTGCCGGGGTTGTGCTGCGAGGAACCGGGTATTAAGCCGTTCCTTAGCCAATTTCTATAATACTAAAATCAGCAGGGCAGATCTTTTCGGAAAGACAACAATGTCGCACCGTTTGTTTTTTCTACCTTTTCTAGCTATCTGCACTTTCCTGTTACTAGCAGGCTGCGAGGATTCCGAAGAACGGGCAGAGCGACATTATCAATCAGCGCTTGAACTCTTGGAAGAAGAAGATATCGAGCGCGCTTTGGTTGAATTGCGCAATGTGATCAAGTTCGATGTTAATCATCAGGATGGACGGCTTCTATATGCCAAAACATTGGAGGGAGCGGGGGAGGTCCAAGAATCAATAAGCCAGTATTTGCGGCTTGTTGAACAGAATCCGGACCTTCTGGATGCTCGTATCCCTTTGACTCGGATGTCCCTTGAACTGAACGCTTGGGAAGAGGCGCTTCGACATGGGCGAGCGGCTCGTGAGCTGGACCCGGAAAATATAGATGTCATATTTCTGAATGCGGTTCTGGATTATCATGAAGCTATAAAGCTTGAAAATTTGGCTGCGCTTGATGTTCCGCTCGATATTGCAAAGGCTAAGCTAGATGAAAATCCAGCTGACCAGTTGGCTTGGCGCGTGGTAATAGATCACGCCCTAACAACCCGGAATCTGGAGCTTGCTCTACGGAACATCGAAGCAGCGCTATCGCATCGACCCGATGATTATGATCTGTATGTGGCTAAGTTGCGCATTTTGTCCACACAGGAGGATGTTGAGGCAGTTGGCACCGTTCTTCAGTCTATGACTGAGCGTTTCCCTGAGGATCTGCAAACCCGCAACATGCTACTCTCTTGGTATATGCAACAGGGTGATATGGAGGGCGCCGAAGTCTTTTTACGCAAGCTTGCAGATGTGCCAGAGGCAGGTGTGACCGAGAATCTTCGTGTTGTGGATTTTTTGCGCCGCACGCAAAGCCCTGAAAGCGCCCGGAGTGAGTTAGAGCGTTTGATCGCAGCGAGCCCTGAGGACAGCACATATTTGGCGATGCGTGCGGCCTTAGACTTCGAAGACGGTAATACCAACGCAGCGATCAGTACAATGAAGGGCCTTCTGGATGAAGCCGCCGCATCCGAGGAAACTGCAAATCTAAAGATCAATTTGGCCCGAATGCTGGTCAGTGATGGTGATGTCGATAGCGCAAAAACGCTTGTAGACGAAGTCCTTGCCGAAACCCGAGGCCATGTCGAAGCTCTGAAAATGCGTGCAGCCTGGCAAATTGAGGGCGACCGACCTGAAGACGCCATTTTGACCCTGCGAACGGCACAGGCGGGGGCCCCACGCGATCCAGATATCATGATCTTGATGGGTCAGGCTTACGAACGTGCGGGTGCGCGCGAATTGGCTGGTGAGCGCTATGCGCTGGCGGTCGAAGCTTCTGGTCGTGCGCCAGGGCAATCTTTGCGCTATGCAGATTTTCTATTGCAAGACGAACGACTGGAAGTTGCCGAAACTGTGATAACAGAAGCATTGGCCGTTGCACCTGCCAATGTCGATTTGCTCACAACCATGGCCGATATTCAGTTGAGACAGCAGGACTGGGACAGCGTTACCCGTCTTATTTGGCAACTCCGCGCACTAGAAGGACAGAAAGCAAGCGTAGTGGCTGACCGAATCGAAGCGGCATTCCTATTGCAACAAAGCCGAACCGGGGATGCAATAGCGTTCCTGGGTGAGTTGGCGGATGCTGATGAGAGTGACACAGCAGTCCTGGCAGATCTGATTAATGCGCTTGTTCAGGGTGGCAAGCTAGACACCGCCCGCACCATGCTGGATGAACGGCTGCAACAGGACCTGGAAAACCCAGACCTGCGTTTCCTAAGCGCAGGATTGTACTTGGCAGAAGGAGAGGAAGACCAAGCTGAGGCCGCTTATCGCGTATTGCTGGACGAATATCCTGGCGATCCCAGGACCCTGCTCCAACTCAATCGTATGCTGGTGTTTCAAGAGCGAGAAGATGATCTCGCGAAATTGCTCCGATCCGTTGCAGCTGCTCAGCCAGATGCAGTGCTGCCGCGATTGCTGAGAGCTGAGCAACTTGAGCGATTGCAGGATTTTGAAGGTGCGATTGCGGTTTATGAAGAATTGTATGCTGCAAACACCGGGAGTCCGGTATTTGCGAATAACCTTGCAAGCTTAATCACGATGCACAGGGATGATGAAGAAAGCCTTTCCCGCGCGTACACCGTCGCAAGACGACTGCGAGGAACGGATGTGCCGGCTTTTCAGGATACCTACGGATGGATTGCTTTCCGTCGAGGGAATTATGCCGAGGCTCTGGATTATCTGATATCAGCGGCTGAAGGCCTGCCAAATAACCCGTTGGTATACTATCATTTGGGTGAGGCTTATATGAAGCTTGGGCGTATCTCGGATGCGCGTGAAGCATTGAGCAGAGCGATCAAGCTGTCGGAAAATCAGGAATTTCCGCAAATTGACAGAGCGCGAGAGCTTCTTAACACCCCATCTGGAGGCGATTGAATACATCTGTGCTTTGCAAACCTGCTTAGCTTATATGCTGTGCAGTCATCTGTTCTGTATGGGGCGTCGCTGTTGAAGCTGCTCGGATCATCAGAAACACACCAGCAACCAACACCCATAAACTTCCGAACCCCGCATAGATTGTAAGTGCAATACCCAGAGATGCCCCGGTAACCAGTGCCACGTCTCCTAGGGCCATTCCCACTATCATCCCTAGAAAAATCAACCCGACAATCATAGTGTCCTTCATATAAAGAGACTTCTTAGTAGGATGCTATTGCGCAAACAAGGCGAACCAAAAGCGCAAATGTGGCGCAATCATGTCCAAATCGCAAACAACCAAAGCACAATGTGCCAGACAAATTTGACCAAACTCCATTAAAGAAAGGTAAATTTTATATGCTTCCGAAGAAAACATGGAATTCTTAGAAAAACCGGGGCAAAATGAAACAGTAAGGGGTTACTGAGTTTTCGGCTGATTGTCGCAAATAACTCAAGGTAGGAACGAAAGAGTTTGGATATGAAATCTATTTTCGCGCTATTCGTTTCAGTCGTTGTAGGTGCTGCGGCACTACCGGCTGAGGCACAAGGCTACCGTATTCAATCTGGAGATACGCTGCGTATTGAAGTGTTGGAGGATGAAAGCCTCAACCGTGATGTTCTGGTGCGTCCAGATGGTCGTATCAATGTTCCGCTGGCGGGATCATTGCGAGCTGGAGGTCGAAGCGTTGAACAAGTCAGCAACGAATTGGCGCAAATGCTTGCCCCGAATTTTGCTTCGCCCCCTAATGTCTTTGTGTCTTTAGGGGAACTCAATGTCCCGCGAGAGCCGCTACCCCCGCGCACGATTGACGTTTATGTCATCGGCGAAGCTGGATCGCCCGGCAGGCACGCTCCTGTGCGTGGTACAACACTTTTGCAATTCTTCGGTGAGATGGGTGGATTTTCTAGATTCGCCGCCACAAAACGGATAATGCTACGTCGTACAGACAGCGCAGGTAAGGAAACTGTTTACCAGTTTAACTATGATGCGATGTTGGACGGCACAGGAACAGGGGGATCGACGAGGCTGGCCGACGGTGATGTGATTGTAATCCCACAACGGCGCTTGTTCGAATAACCCCTAAAAAGGGGCAGGGCAGTGAAACTAAAGCTTGGTTTACAAACAGCACTTTGTGGTGCTGTTTGTATGTCGGTAAACACAGGTAACCGTGCAATCGCTCAGGGTGTTGAGTTAGACCCCGGCGGGCCGCAAATGACCTTTGGCATTGCTCAGCGTTTTGAGACAGGTCGCAATTTGACACTTGATGTCCCCGAGGAAGGTCATGGATCAATTGCCTCGACAATCCTGTCTTTTGGGCTGTCCAGTGAAACTCCTATACAAAGCCTGAGTCTGGATGCCGTTACCGCCTTGCGTTTGAGCGACTTGCCCGATGAAGGCAGCGATGTTGATATCGGCGATTCCATCTTTGATTTTGGTTACATTCGAGACGGAGCCAATGCGGGGCTCGACTTCGGGCTCGACTTTTCAAGCTATGATATTGGGCTCTTTCGGTCGCTCAATGACTTTATAGATGAAGATGGTGTAGTCGATTTACCCTCTGATTTCGATGATTTAACGGGCGACGGGACTCGCAGAGAGTTACTCTTTTCCTTCCAAATGGACTTTGGGCGTCAGGATTTGGTCAACTATTATTTCCGCATAGACACGCAGAATCTTGACTACGTAGATCAGACAAGTCCGGATCTATTCGATACTGATGTAATTAGCGGCGGTGCGGGCATTGGCTTTATCCTGTCACCGGTCACAACTGCCGCGATTGATATCAGCGCAGAGCGATACGAAGAAGATAACCCGGATCAGACTGACCGGAAAACCAAAGATATTGTTTTTGGGTTGTCTCAGGAAGTCACCGAACGGTTGCGGTTGGACTTCGCGTTAGGGTACGTGGATATCGATGAGCGAGAACTGATTTCCGGCGATGACTCTGCCTCTGGCCTCATCGGAGGATTTGGTGCCGAGTATGATATGCCTAATGGCGCAGTGTTTTTCGATGCTGAAAGCGAGTTGGCGCTGGCTGGACGCCTTAATTCATTCCGTGTCGGTCGCAGCCTTGAAGTGCTTGGCGCTGAGCTCTCGGCCAGCTTGGGTGTTGCGCATACAGATGGTGGAAAAACAGAACCAATCGGGTCGTTGACATACAGTAATGAATTTGGCGACAACGAACTTCGAATCTTCTTCGATAGGGATGTCGTCATCACAGATGACGAGGTATTTCGCGACGAATATATTCTTGACGTCGGCTATATCTGGGGCCTTGGCCCATCTTCACGTTTCGGGCTTGGTGCAACTCAGATATTGACTGATTCCACTGAAGTAGATCCGCGCGTTGAACGGACAGATTTGAATGCCGTATACAGCTACGAACTAGAGTCTCAATGGATTATAAATGCTGGCCTAAATTATAGTGTCCGTGACGAAGACGGGCTTGGCCGAGCTACAAGCCCTTTGGCGTTTTTCCAGATTGGAAGAGAATTCGCCTGGCGACCATGAGTACGCCACATTGATCAGGTGACGACTATTTGTATTCAATTAAGTTGGCGGGCTTATCTCGCCAGCTACGCAAATAGTATTCCGCCATACCCAAAAATTCGGGAAAGTTTCCTAAAGTCAGAAAGAAAGCGCGTTCCCACCCAGCTCTAAGCGCAATGTTTTCACGCGATGCTAAGCGCAATATTTGTAAAGGGTAAATCAAGAGTATCCACAATGCCATTGGCGTTACAAAAAAGAAAAGAAGGAAGACTGCAGAGGGAAGAAATAGGCTCCATTTAAGTATTCGACGGACTTCAGCTATATTATGATATTCCGGCGGGGCGCCATGCAAATAAGCACCTTCAGCAAACGCATGACCGCTACGTTTCGTACGGTTCCACCATTGGCTGAATCGAGTCATTGCTGCATCGTGTAACGTCATCTCTGCATCCAACCTCCATATTTCCCAGCCTTTCTCCCGTAGGCGAACACACAGTTCGGGCTCTTCGCCGGCGATCATAGTCTCGCGATAGCCCTTCACTTGTTGCAATGCCGCTAGACGGATCATGGCGTCACCCCCGCAGGACTTGGTTTGTCCAGTCGGCGTTGCCCACTCCCAATCACATAGCCTATTATAGACAGAGCGGTCTGATGCAATCTCACGTCGACGCCCGCACACAACACCTATTTGGGGGGTTTTCAAGAGAGTTTCGCGCGCTATCTCCAACCATTCTGGTTGCAGTGTACAATCTCCGTCTATGAACTGAATAAATTTAACCTGTTTGTTAAGGGCCAATACCTCCAGCCCCGCATTTCGCGCACGTGCAGCTGTGAATGGTACGTGAATATCCAATTCTACAATTGTAGCACATGCCTGCAAAGCAACGGAAATACTGGTATCTGTTGATCCTGAATCGACATAGACAATTTGAGCCACATCTTTTGGTATTGATTGAAAACAACGAACGAGCCGTTCTCCTTCATTACGGCCAATCACTACAATACCAATATCATTTCGTTTCATCGGTTCCCGATATTTAGATTACTAAACTAAGCATGTTAATGGTTCTTTGCAGTGGCGCTGACCCAAAGACTGTATAGGAAGGCGGCATAAAAATGCCAGACTAAGCATTTGATCTTGCCATTGAATTCAGAAATACTGTTGCATATTCGAAAGACAAATCTGCTGTATGATCTACAACCGTTGTTTAACCAGGTGTCCCACATGCTTAATTTTATGAGTACCAAAGCGCTGTTTTGTTCAATTATGCTTGGATTATTAACTCATGTTATGGGGCCCCCGGTATCTGCTGCGGGAGCAGATGAGAAAATCCGGGCACGGCCTTTCAACACCCAAATAGTGCAGTCCGGGCATAGCCTAACGGGGCCAATTCCAGAAATTCTTAAAAAAATGGTGCGCGCTTCGACTGTTCAGCGTGGTATTGTCATTGATCGCTCCACCATACCCGGGAGTCCAATGGACTGGCGCTGGAAAAATGCACCCGATGGAGGGAAACCGGATGCACGCGCGGATATCGGAAATTACGAGCTACTCGTCCTTACCGAGCGTGTGCCACTTTCAAACACTCTTGCTTGGCATAACTCTGAAGCTGAAGCGTTGCGCTGGTTTGTCCATGCATGGTCTCAAGGTAATGATGGACAAGGCGCGGAGACTATATTGTACGCGACCTGGGTTCACATTAGCAGCGGGCCCGATTACGAAAATCCTTATAAAGATCCCGAAGGACATATCCCTTTTCGAGATAGACTGCCCCGTGAAATGCGAATGTGGGAGCAAATACTGGACTATGTCAATACCAATCGGCCCTCTGGATCACCCGCGATGCAGATCATTCCTGGACCTTTGATCATGGCAGCTGCGTATGATGATATTTCTTTAGGGAAGGCCCCTCAAATAAATGACATTTCTGAGCTATTTGGTGATGAAATACATCTAAATGACAAGGGAAAGTATCTGATTGCTCTAGCACATTATTCGGTCATCTATGGTCGAAACCCAAAAGGACTACCACATAATTTAGGATTGGATCACCCTCCGAGTCGAGCACAAGCGCTCTGGATGCAAGAGCTTGTCTGGAGAGTAATATCCGCTTACTCAAATCGCAGCTAGTAAGCAATACCTTCATAAGTATATAAACCTAAGGTCAGGGCATATTATAGGTCGCTGTGATAGCGCTCCTTCTCTTTTGGTCCAATGGCCCGGGTCAGAGCCTGTTGATTGGACGGGTGCCCTAATGGGTTGAGACGGCGAAGTGAGCAGCCCTATCTGACGGGTTCAATGCGATTGTTTCTGGATCGCAGTAGGTAGAAGTGCCAATAGAAAATTGATTACTCGCAAGCTTCTAATGTTGTGTAGTTTGCTCAGCGCGGGGCTAGAGCGTTGGTTAGGAGCGCTTGTTGATTTTATAATCTGTCACCAGGAGCTTCGAGCCATTATCTGGTCACATCAACAGCCTCTAAATCTGGGCAACATATCTAAAAAGACCTCATCATCAGCACCATGTCATTTCAGTATTGCTTTAGAGATCGGATGAAAGCCTTAGTGTCTACGACAGAGTAAAATTAAAAAATTTGAGGAAATGAAGGTATGAGATTTGCATACCAAAGTGGCCAAATTTAATGGAAGCTCGCATGCGTATTGCATATTTGATTAACCAATATCCAAAAGTTAGCCATACCTTTATTCGGCGCGAGATTCTCGAGTTAGAGAACCAAGGTGTTGAGGTCTCAAGATATGCTCTAAGGGGATGGGATGCGGACGTTTCCGACCCTGAAGATCAGGAAGAAAAAAGTAAGACCCGCTACACTCTCTCCGAAGGAATTATGCCCTTACTGTTTAGCTTGGTAAACTGCGCTATCAGCTTTCCAAAACACTTCTGGTCTGCATTTTGTGCAGCCATTGCAATGTCGCGCAAGTCGATACGGCCTTGGCCGTATCACTTGGTTTATCTCGCCCATGCATGCCGCATTAGACTTTGGTTGGAAGATAAGCCCGCTTCACACCTACATGCTCATTTTGGCACTAATTCGGCAGAAATAGCGATGCTAATACGCTTGCTGGGTGGGCCTGATTACAGTTTCACTGTTCATGGTATGGACGAGGCTGACAATGCGCAATTACTCGGATTTGAGAAGAAAGTCAGCCGGGCTAAGTTTGTAGTCGCGATCAGCAACTATACACGCAGTCAATTGATGCGGCATGTCGGCTCAAGCCTGTGGTCAAAGATTAAGGTTATTCATTGTGGTCTACCTTCGGAGGCCTTTACACAAATTGCTCCGGCAGAGCCAGAAAACTCACCCCAGTTTCTTTGTATCGGGCGATTGAGCCCCGAGAAAGGACACATGATCCTTTTAGAGGCCTTTGCTCTTTTGCATCGCAATTACCCGGAGGCGCAGTTGGTTCTGGCCGGGGATGGTGAGCTGAGAGCCGAGATTGAGGCACAAGCACGTATCTTGGGAATTGATACCTGTGTGCGGATTACCGGGTGGATTTCATCAAAAGATGTCAGAGCAGAGTTAAGCAAATGTCACGCACTTGTACTACCCAGTTTGATAGAGGGACTTCCCGTTGTGATCATGGAGGCGATGGCACAATCCCGACCAGTCGTCTCTACGTATATTGCTGGCATTCCAGAATTGGTTCTACCTGACAAAACTGGATGGCTTGTACCTGCTGGCGATGTAGGTAGCTTGGTGATAGCACTCACCGAAGCGTTCGAAATCCCAGCAAAAGCTAGGTTAGCTATGGGGGAAGAGGCGCGAAAACGTGTATTCGAACGCCACAATATTAAAACAGAGGTAGCTAAGCTTTGCGAGCTCTTCGCTAACTTGGATTAAACAACGTGAAGCTACTTAAAAAGACTGCTCGTTCGGTATTAAGTTCTGGCATAGCCTATAAGGCGCTACGTACAATCGCTTTGCGCCAAAATTCAACAACCATATTGTGTTATCACACGTTGGGACCGGATCATGATTGCATAGATGCCTGGACTGTTTTGGAAGAAACCGAGTTCCTCGAACAAATAGATTTTCTGCGCAAAAATTATGACATTGTCAGTTTAGATGATGCCCTATCTTCTTGGGGTCAATGCCAAAGACCGCAGGTGGTTTTGACATTTGATGACGGGGATGTTGGGTTATTTAAGCATCTTCTGCCGATTGTCGAATCTGAGTGTTTACCCGTGACGATTTACATCGCTACCGGCCAAATCGAATCTGGACAACCTTATTGGTTTGACCAAGTGATGAACGTCCTACAGAGGCCTGGCAAAACTGTCATTGATCTCACTCATCACAACTTGCAGCGTTGGTGTGTGGGCCCAAGCGTAGGGCCAGATCGTTGGGCGGTTATTTCGAATATTCTAGAGACTTTTAAGACTGTTCCCAGCCCGCAGCGAGAAATCTTGGTAAAAGAACTAATTCAACAAGCCGGTCCCCAAATATCCAATTTCAGCAGCCTTGCACCATTAAGTATTACACAATTGCAGAAGTTAGCCGCTAATCCGCTTGTTTCTATCGGGGCTCATAGTCATTGTCACAACTTGTTGGATCAAATTCCATTGAACCAAGCCCGCGAGAGTATCAAGAAATCTCGTATATTATTGGAGGCTTGGACGGGCCAAGAAATTAGGCATTTCGCATACCCAAACGGAAACTATAATGCGGCCTTGCAGAAGGAGCTTACAGAGCAGAAGTTTAATTCTGCCACAATTTTGGATATGGCTATCACGTCCCCTAGTAACAACTGGATGGCACTGTCTCGAGTGGGGATCGGGCGTTATGATGTTGATGCGCGTTTTAGATTGAAGCTACTTAGCACGCCAGTATTAGCAATCAAATAAGAGGGAGAAAATCAAACACTGTATTCCGAGATCACAAACCTAGAAGCGATTTCCCGCATGGCCTTCTGTTATAGTCGATAAGCTGAGAGAGAGCATGAAAGCTAAGCAGTGTATAAGTTCGGAAGCGATTATTTTGGCGCGCAAAAATTTGGCTCGGTATAGTTGCAAGCACCCCCTGTATTAAAGCGTGCAACTCTATATCTGCGCTTTATATAAGGTGAGTCATGTGGCAATGCGGAAACCAATATGTCCAATACTACCAGCCCCCATTTAGATACGATTGTATACTCGTGTTCGTTCAGAAATTATGACTGGACTTTCGGCCCGCTCGCCACAACAGCTGGAGCAAAATTTGTCCGCTATGGAGATACGCGAGCGGGCTATAAAAGCCCTTGGGAGTGTCGTCCGGTCCCCAAACGTCTTGAGCAGGGTTCTCAAGTGCTAACCAATCGGTACTGTAAGCTTTTCCCTCATTTAGCAGTAGAACCATGCGACGTCGCTGTTTATGTAGATGGGAACATTCTTATCAAATCGAGCCTTACACCTCTTATCCAAGAGTTTTGGGAATCGGGGGCGGATATTGCCTTGTTCCCGCACCCAAGCGGTCGAACTGTTTCTCAGGAACTCGACTTTTCCCTCATACACACGATACCCAATGAACATCAAAAAAGGGCCTGTCAGCAGAAAGCAAAATACCGAGCGCTGAATCTACTGGATATGCCGATAACTGAAAACACGATCATCTTCTACAGAATGTCATCTAAGAAACTTCAAGCTATAGGTGCGTTGTGGTGGAAGGAGATGCAGGAGTTTACGCGCCGAGATCAGATCAGCCTGCCTTATGTGTTACATAAGACAAATCCCAAAGTGTATATCTGGGATTGGCATTTTGATAACAAATCCAATCCGTATTTTAGACGATGCGCTCACAAACATGGTAGTTTTATACACCGCATACGCACGACCGCATTCTTCATGAAGGACTATAGCCTACGATATCGGATAATGTTCAATTGCATTAAAGGTATTGGCTCCGCCCGTCGCTTTGTAAGAGCGATCACGAGTAGGGAAAGCAAACTTTAGCTTCGTACTCCAAAGTAATGTAATGTTCAGAGATGCCTAAATATAGTCGACTAATCTCCCCCATCCTTCCTCTGCTGTTGATTGCGTGTGGCGGAGTGAACAAGTGTGGATCACCAAAACCTTTAAGTGAAACCGAGATTAAGCGAATTTACGAGACGGCTTCTCCATATGAAGCGCCTGAGGCACTACATGTTTTTCACTTAGGCCACAGCCTTGTGGGGCGCAATATGCCCGCAATGCTAGAGCAGTTGGCTCCGGCTGGGCATCAGCATGAAAGCCAACTAGGCTGGGGGACGACATTAAAGGCGCATTGGGAGCCGAAAGAACCTATCAAAGGCTTCGAAACAGAAAACGACCATCCTCGTTTTCGGGACGGCAAAGAGGCGCTTGCATCCGGAGACTATGATGCATTGGTCCTTACGGAAATGGTCGAAATCAAAGACGCTATTAAGTACTTTGATAGTAGCGACTATTTATACCGTTGGGCGCAGGCTGGCTGGGACGCAAACCCTAACCTACGTGTTTATCTTTATGAAACCTGGCATACGCTTGATGACCCTGAAGGGTGGCTGGAGCGACTTGACATAGATATCGAGCGCTATTGGGAAGAAAACATCCTAAATCAGGCGCTTGCACGATTTGATGAACCTCGACCAATCTATGTGATTCCTGTCGGCCAAGTCATGGCTCGTTTTGTTCGAGAGGTAGAGAAGCGAGGTGGCGTCGGACCTATCCAAAGCCGCGAGGATATGTTTGGAGATAACATACATGTTAATGACTACGGTGCCTATCTCGTTGCATTAACGCATTACGCTGTGCTCTATCAACGCTCACCAATTGGTTTGCCGCATAATTTAGTTAGAGCAGACAGCACCCCTGCTGCTAGCCCCGGTCCAGAGGCCGCGCGACTTATGCAAGAAACTGTCTGGGATGTTGTAACACATTACAATAAAACGGGACTATGACAGCAGTAAGAAATGAGGCCGTTTTGATGTATGCTTTTGGAGCGCAGGTCGCATAATCAGAAAAACATCTAGAACTCTCGATTAACAACAACCGCCAACTGGCCAAATTATCTAATAACGGACACATGGATACCAAATTTAAAACCCTATTCGGCTGAGAGGTCCTGCTAGTCGGCGGTACAATAAAGGTGGTAGAATATCTTGAACGAAAGCTTGGCGCTTAACCTGCCAATCACGCCTGTCTATCGTCCCTGGCCGTGGTCTAAATAGCGTTGTGTGCCCTTTGCGAGTAGCATCCCACGTCGCAGTATAATAATAAAGCGCCATGGATAAGCGCGGTTCACCATTTGGATTATTTACAGGTTCAGGGTTTCCGTGCCATGTGTCGGAACCCGTACTAAAACAGCACATCCGATTAAAGATGGGGGTATATGAGCTGACTTTATTAGTCATTTCCTTATCCCAAATTTCGAATTCCCCGCCCCATTCATCTTTCCAGCCCTTATTCAGGTATATAAGCACGTTTAGCCGACGTTCTAAATTCAGCTTTCCGTTATGGTTGAAATCAGCGTGAATATCTAAATGGCCTCCGTTGGCCACTTTATGAATACCACCGCCTACAAAATAGGGATCTGGGATCAACCCATGAATTCCGGTCAACTCTTCAAGGAACAAAATAAATGGCCGGGAGTTTAATACATAAAAGAGGTTTCTAGTATAGGGTTGCAACCGCTCTGGCGAATAGCTCGTCTTTAATCGTTCTTGATCACGGTCAAAACTAGACTCGGCCTCTGGAAGCTCTTCTAGCTCTTTGCACACGCGTTCTAGAACTTCCGGCGGCAAGAAGTTGTCTATACAACCATGCGCATAGGGTTGAGCCGTCTGATAGATTGCTGAATAAGGCTGAGCAGCTTCTTTAGCCGCGTCAGTAGGTAAAACCAGCGTTTCAGGATCTATTTGCAATACCGGTGTTGCCATAACTTAACCTCCCAACAATAGAAATATATTACACTGTTTATGCATTTCTTAATTCTTATGTTATCAGCGATAGCTGGGCGATCCAGCCCGTGAAACCTCCAATCGGAAAACATAAACTACCTTACCTTTGCAATATACCCACCTAAATTTCCTTCAACCGCCCACAGCCCATTCAATAGACGCTGTTCTGCAGCAGCCTCGTCTTCATCCCGTCTAATTGGTGTTATCAAACGCACAATAGCACTATCAGCTCGGCCATTTTTTATCTTTCCAACCATCAGTTGGAATTGCGCCATAAAACCTGAAGCAACACGCGTTCCCTGCTGCTCATACCAGTAATAGACCAGCATACGCTCCACACCTTTCTGGATGATGGCGCGGTTTGCGGGAAAGCTTTGCCCATTAGCCGAAACCTCTACCTGTTCAAGCCAGGCGATTTCCCAGCCGGCGCCGGGCAGGCAGACCTCGGGTGAATGCACGCCCCCGGTATTCTGGTCCTTGTACCATGCCATGAAAAGGTCCACCGGCGCAGCCGCGCCCAGGCGTTCCAGCGTGACCGAATGATAATCATCGGCAGCTAGAATGCGTTCTACATCCGGAGGCAGTGCTTTGGGGGCGCTGGTCTGCCAGTCCCCCAGTTGCGACGGGAAAAGCGCAAAGGGATCGCGGTCGACAATCTGCACCTCACGGGTCGGGATCACCTGCCAAATACCCGTCAGACCCACCACTAATGCTGTGGCCGTGATCAGAGCCCGAGACGGCTGGATCAGCTGAATGCGCCCAACCTGCTGCCAAAGCCCGTCGGTTTCGAGATCCAACGCCTCAACCAAGCTTACCTTGTCCCGGCGCAAATGTGCCAGCAGCCAGGCCAACGCAAAGAGGATGAGCACACAGATGATAAAGATCACCCAACCTTCGAAGAAGTGCGAAAACCCGACGACATATTCCAGACCATAGGAGTTCACGATGAACCCGGCCACCGCGATACGCACGGAATTCATGAGCACGGTAATGGGCACGGCTGAAAGCAGCAGCACCGCTTTATGCCATTTCGGCCCCTGGTAAAGAACTGCGAAAATGTAGGAAAAGCTTAGGATTGGGAAGAGATAACGCAGGCCCGAGCATGCCTCGGCCACATGCAGGCGATACACTCCTAGATCGATGATATTGCCATCCAGGAAAACCGGTACGCGGATCAGATCGAGAAAGAACACTCCAAGCTCAGATGAGATGAGCTGCAGCCAGGTCGATACGCCATAATAAAGCGCACCGGGCAAAGGCAGCATATAGACGAGGTGCAGAACCGATGGCCAGAACTGCCGCCCAGTATGCCAGCCAAAACTGATCAGCAATACGGCCGCCACCCATAGGATCAGCCCATAGGCCGCAAGATCACCAATCCCTAGAAGCCGCCCCATCGCGCCCAGAACCAAAGCAAAGATCAATACGACAACGCCGGGCCAACGGTCTGGCACGGGGCCGTAATTAGGGGGAACAGGTCTGAGTTCGCGCAGGAACAAAAAGGCCGAAAGAACCGGGATAAGCGGCCCGTGGCTGTATTCAGGCAGCTGCCATGCCCGCAACAACTCTTCGATGCCATCCCAGAAGAACAAAGCGGCGCCGATGATCATGATCAACAGCAGGCCTATTCCCCATAGGGAAGACGCACTCCAGAAGTGGCGGTTTGCATCAGATAAATGTGATGTGTTGCCTGATATCGCCATAACGCGTTTTGAACACCGTAAAACTCAATAAAACAGCCACAGATAAACTACTGCGAAGCGAAGCCTTTGTCTGCATCTATTCCGATCATGTGATCATGTCTGGAACAGTATCTAAAAACAGATTTGATTGGCGGAAAAGCGGGAACACCCGCGCAAACTGTCTTGTACTTCAAAAGAAACAAAGCCGGTCGCATTTCGCAACCGGCTTTGTAGAAAGGTGTATTAGTCGTCTGTTTACGCGGCCATACGCTTGCGCCGCCGCATCAGGCCGAACCCTGCCAGACCACCGAGCAGCAGCAAGGATGAGGCTGGCAGCGGAATTGGGGCAACCGTGAAGTTATAGGCAAGGAATTCGTCATCTGCCTCCCCCGCTCTGATCGAGAAAGACGTCGCAATGACATCCCCAAAGAAATATCTCCAATCGCCGCTATAACGTACTTCCGGACCATCATCGACTCTGATGTACGCATGATCGTTATACGTTGAGGGATCCAGTCCGGAATTAAAGTTCCCCAATCCCACAGAAATCAGTTGCACAGCTGAATCAAAGGTGAAGGTCAGCCAGTCACTAAAGTAAGCACCATCAATCTCTCCACCACGAGCCGGATCATCACCACTGCCCGGAACATATGCCACGTCACTGGGCCCATTCAGAACACCAAGGCCGTAAATATTCTCGGTAATAATGGGATAGCCCGATGTCTCATAGGTAGAATGCGCTGTTATCGTGCCGGAGACGCCGTCTTTATCGAATGTTGCCGTACCCCCGGTGACAGTCGCATCACCACCGGAACCACCGTATAGGTTTACGGTCACTGCCTGCGCACCTGTCGCCGCCAGTACCGCCACGGACAAAATAGCTAAAAATTTATTCATGCCCGAACCTTTCACACAACCAAGCACAAGTTAACTAAACCCAATTTTGACTAACATGTAGCTGGGCACCAGTCACCATGATTTTGACACAATTCACGAAAAGCTGTGCTTTCGCGATCACGGGTCTCTACCCCGGAAACAATGTTGGGAACTGGCTCAGATACTCCTCAATAAAGAGGAAATGCGATTCGGCCCTAATTCAATACTCTATCTATTGCGGCACATGCCCAACAATACGTTACAGCTGTTCGTTCTCTTTCTGGAATCGTTTCAGCTCTTTCAGTTTAACCGTCCCCCCTCAATCGCACCTCTTTTCGTTACTCGTAATCTTTCGGCCTCCAAACATCATAGTGAACCAGTCCAAAAGACGAGGTTCATAGGCATACTTTTGCGTATGCGCAGCTTCCAGTTGCTGAAGTTCGCCCAAATCGAGTCTAGCGACGGCATTTAGATTGCCCCTCCGAAATTTGTACGCGAGTAGAAAGAGAGAAGGCTCGCACCTAATAAGATGCAAACTCTCTTTATAGGTATGAGCTCTGGAATGAACGATGGGGATAAATGTGTCGAGCTAATGGCCGCCAACCGGCCTCCGGTGTCTTGTTCCTAGTATGTATTTTTTTACTTAGTGGTGGAATTAAGTTAGGCGGTTTCTTGCTCAGACATGTTTTTGTCAAATTTTGGCCGCGCGTCGGCCAATGAATGGAAACAATGCTCGCACCTAAGCGAGATTAAATATGGGCAGTAAAAATGATGGGTCTTCGGGGAACGTATTTTGTTATGGGTTCGGGCATTTCCAGCCTGTCCCAGATAGATTTCAACGCCACACCTGACGAAATTGGAATGGTGTCGGAATTGGACACCTATCGCAGCAATGGCTCGTTGTGGGAGGGCGGTCCGTCCGATGACTTTGCCGCCCGCTACACGGGCAACCTGAATGTCACTAAGGCTGGCACCTATACGCTGTTTCTGACTTCGGATGATGGCTCGGCGCTTTATATTGACGGTCAGCCGGTGATCGACAATGACGGGTTGCACTGGTTCGAAGAACAGCGCGTCACGCTGGATTTGTCAGCGGGCGCCCACGAGATCGAAATCCGGTATTTCGAACGCGGTGGCGAGGC
>NZ_JBQFWR010000027.1:0-34504 GCF_056540425.1 Ruegeria sp. AN6 | reverse complement strand
ATGACAGATGCCCAAAGGTATTCCTCTCGGCTATCGCTCTAGCAGCTACCGTGCTGTTCTGGCTGTAAATCAATGAGTCTGGAGCCTAGGAAGGAGGCATCAGATGAAAATTTCTGATGACGATGTCCGGAAAGTTTACGGCAACAGCCTCTACGCTTTCGTGCGCCGTAGCTTTCCAATTCTCAACCACGGGGAGGAGTTCATCGACGGTCTATACCTCAGGGCGCTTTGTCACGTGCTTGAAAAGGTCGCGACAGGCAAAACAAAACGGCTGATCATCACGCTGCCACCGCGCTTCATGAAATCACAGGTTGCCAGTGTGACCTTTCCCGCCTGGCTTCTGGGCAGGAACCCTTCGGGAAAGGTTGTCTGCGCCAGTTACAGCAGCAACCTCGCAGAAGATTTTGGTCGGCAGACACGCGCCCTGATGCGTGCGGCCTTTTACCGCCATACCTTTCCGTGGACGTTGATTGATCCTTCAAAGACTGCAGCTGATGAGTTTCACACTACAAAAAAAGGCCGCCGGATCGGCACGTCAGTTGGCGGTACGCTGACAGGAAAAGGCGGCAATATTCTGATCTATGATGATCTCATGAAGGCTGATGACGCATTGTCACTCGTCAAGCGCGACAATAGTCACACCTGGCTGCGAAATACCGCTGCGAGCCGGCTGAACAATCCAAAAGAGGGTGCCATTGTGATTATCGCCCAGAGGCTGCACGTGGATGATCTGATCGGGCGGCTGCTTCCACTTGGTGACTGGGAGGTTCTGAACCTGCCGGCGATCGCCACCGAGCCACAGGTCCTGCCCCTTGGTAACGGAGCTGTCTGGGAGAGGCAAATTGGAGATCTACTCCATGAAGAACGTGTCGACGCGGCGGAACTGGAGCGCATCCGCCGGGAGCTGGGGACGGCGGCATTCGAGGCACAGTATCAGCAGTCGCCTGTTCTGCCAGGTGGCAATCTGGTGAAAACGGAATGGTTCTGTTCCTATGACGGACCCCCGCGCCCCGGCCAGTATGAAGCGGTTGTGCAAAGCTGGGACACAGCTTCGGTTCCGGGCATCGACAACGATTATTCCGTTTGCACGACGTGGGGGTTGATCAACAACCACATCGACCTGCTTGACGTGCACAGGGCGCAATATGATTACCCGGATCTGGTGCGCGCGGCCCGCGCGCTACGTCAGAAATTCAAGCCTAGGCTGATCGTTGTCGAGAAAGCCGGCGTCGGTTTTGCGCTCGGGACCGATCTGCTGCGGGACGGTTTGCGAGACGTTCAGGGACTGGACGTCAAGGGCGACAAAGTAGAGCGCATGTCAGTTCAATGCGCAAAGATTGAGGCTGGATTCGTCCGCCTTCCGAAATCGTTGCCTTGGCTTGAAACTTATCTAAAGGAGATGGGTGAGTTCCCACAAGGCCGCTACGATGATCAGGTCGACAGTACGTCTCAAATACTCAGGACGCTGGACATGCGGCCGTGGCAGATAAGAGGTTTGTCGCGGTACAAGTAAACCGAAATGAGGTAGTCGCGCGATTGATCGCGCCGTAGCGTAGTGGTGCCCTGGAGCTAACAGATATCAAGGGCGATCTCGCAGCATTGTGTCGAGGAACAGCTGCTGGACGCACGAGCCGAACCGCAATCACAGAGTTCAAGGCAGTGGGGACTGCTCTTTAGGATCTGGTAACCGCATCTTTGATATACGGTAAGCGATACTTATCGAAACAAACTAAACCCCAGCCGGGTTCTCCACATCCCTTCCCAAGGCAGCGAGGTCTGAGTATCGGTCACCGATCCGGTGGTGCGGGCGACCACGGGTCGATGCCCCCAGTGCCACAACAAGTTCATCCACATCCGGCGCGTCGTAGATCGAGAACTGCACCGTCAGGTAATGCGACCGCCGCCCGGTATCATGTTTGTCCATCAGCGGGATCTGAATTTGGGTGTTCGCGGGCCCTCGAGTGTTTGTGAAACCGAGGTAGCTTTTTGCACCCACTGCCTCACGATAAAAATTTCCGTATTGCAGGGTGTGAATAAGCGCGGAGGCATGTTCAATCTCACAACTTGTCCCGGCGATACAGGCTTTTCCGTAGGCTTCTATCGCATCGCCCGACCCCGCCAGAGCTATCAGCCTGTTGGTGAGTATCTCTCCCAGAACCGGCGCCATGCGCTGAATCTCTGCCGAAAGATCATCGACAAAACCACGTCCTGCCCAAGGGTTTCTGACCACCGCTGCCACGCCGATCATGCGCAACACGGGTTCCGAAGGTCGGCCTCCTTCTGTGTGAATATCTTCATCAAAGGTGACTACCTTGCGCAATTCGGGGATCATTTTAGTTCTCCTGTCAAACGTGATAACTGTGGTGCCCGGACGGTGTGTGTACGACGCCTTCGACTTCAGTTCCGTGGTAAAAACCAAATGTACCGTGGCTGTTTTCCTGTGCGTAACGGCGCAACATCGAATTTTCAGCCCCGTCGCGTACGCGTTCCAGCGGCAAGTCGCCGAGATCAAAGTACTGCATGCCGTCAGGGGCCTGCCCGTGAACGCTACCGTGGTAGATGATCCGCTGCGTACCACTTTTGGATATTCGATAAACCGCATAAGGATGCGCCAGCTCTACACTCAAATCTCGGTTTGACAGATCGGTGATCAGCCCATCTGCAGAATTGTTATTTGCAGGAGCAACCGGCACTGTGATGTGCCCGCTTTTGTCGACGGCGAGTAGAACCTGATCTTCGTTGGCTAGTACCGCTCCGACGGTCACGCCACCTGCCGTAGCGGCCTCTGTCAGCGCACTGTTGAGCCCTAAATCGAAATAGGCACCGCGAAAGTAGCCCAGCGGATGTCCCTCGCGCGTCTCGAAATCCTCCACGCGGCCGATTAGGATCAGATGGTCGCCTGCATCGACCAATCGGTGTCGGGCACAGCTGAACCGGGCGAGCGCGCCGTCGATCGTAGGCATGTTCCGCGCGTCAGGTTGCCAGGCTGCAATATCGAATTTTTTGGCTGATTGAGACGCGAAAAGGCCCGAGATTTCTTTTTGGTCGTCCGCCAGGACGTTGACCGAGAAATGATCCGCCTGCAGGAAGGTTTCAAAGGACAAGGCCTGCTTACCGACACAAACCAGGAGTAGAGGTGGGTCGAGAGAAACGGAGGTAAATGAGTTCGCCGTGAACCCGCGCGGGGTCCCGTCCGGCTGCCGGGTAGTGACCACTGTCACACCGGTGGCAAAGCGCCCGAAGGCGTCGCGCAGCGCCTTCCCGGCTAAGGTTTCCGTCGACTCCGGTGGGGTCAATCCTTCCAGAATGCTATTGTGCTCACCTAGCGCAGGAGGGGTCGTCAGTGCACCTTGGTGGTGCCGACCGAACCGCAACGGGTTTGCTGCCACGATCCAAGGTTCATGTCCCGCATCCGGATGCGGGACCTTCGCCAGCATGCCGCGGCTGGCTACATGAGGGTCGGCCGCGATGTCCGAGATAGTGTTCATCGGGCCGAACGGGACCTGGCCACCCAGTGTTGCCGTCAATTGCTCCTTAGTCCGTTGTCGGGTCCAATCGCTTACGATTTTGTTGACTTCGGAAGCATGGTTGGCCCGGGCCGCCCTTGTGGAGAAGCGGTCATCTTTTCCAAGTGACGGTTGCCCCATCAGCCGTGTCAAAAGCTGCCAAAACGCATCATCGACAATACCAAGCGCGATGTGACCATCGGCTGCAGGGTAGAGGCCAAACGGGGAAAGGAATGGATGCCCGTTGCCTTCCGGTCCGGGCACCTCTCCTGTCACGTCATGCAAATACACCATTCTTTCGCAGAGCGAGATCATGGCATCATACATGGCCACATCCACAAACTGCCCTTTGCCTGTCGCTTCGGCCTCGCGCAGGGCGGCCATGATACCGAAAGCCATCATCATGCCGGTGAATATGTCACCCACCCCAGGTCCGGTCTTGGTGGGTGTGTCGGCTTTCGGTCCGGTGACGGACATCAGACCGCCCATGGCCTGCGCAACCACATCGTACGAAGGCCAGTGGGCATAGGGGCTTTGGCCTGTGCGCGGGTCGCCAAAGCCACGGATCGCGGCATAGACGAGCCGGGGGTTGTCGGCAGCAAGGCTTTCATAAGACAGGCCAAGGCGCTCCATCACGCCCGGGCGGAAATTCTCGACGATGACATCCGCCGTTGCCGCAAGTTCTCGAAAAGTCGCGCAGCCCTCGGGCGATTTCAGATCAAGCTGCACGCTTTTCTTGCCGCGGTTCAGACTTACAAAGTAGCCGGCCCAGGCATGATCCGGATCGTCTTGACGGAACGGTCCGTTGCCGCGGCTGGTGTCGCCATGCTTGCTTTCGATCTTGATCACCTCGGCCCCGTGATCCGCCAGATGCATTGTACAATAGGGACCTGAAAGCATCCGGCTCAAATCCAACACACGCAGGCCTTTGAGGATTTTGGTGCTCATGGCTTCAGATCCAGATTGTTGAGAAAGCTGCGGAGTAGCTTGTTCACTGCGTCCGGGTCTTCGGCAAGTGCCATATGCCGCAGTCCCGGGAGGATAAGTGCACTGCCCCCCGCAATCTCGCTTGCGATGGCAAAGGCCATGTCGGGCCCGTTGCCGAAATCCTCATCACCAGTAATCACCAGCGCAGGGCAAGAAATCGGCGGGCTTGGCGCAACAATTTCGTCGATACCATCGGCCAGCACGCGATAGATGGTGTGGTAAATTGCTTTGTCATTGGCTATGACCCAGTCACGAACCGTCTCCATCATACGAGGGTTGGACTGGCGGAACGCATCGGTGAACCACCGGTTCAGCGCAGCTTCGACCGTTGCCTTTGGTCCGTCCCGCCGTGCCTGTTCCACCCGTTTCAAGATTGCCTCTTGTGCGGCGTCGGTCCGTTTGTGAGGGGAATGAAGGATCACCAGAGCTGAAACCCGTTGCGGCACATCCTGAGCAAACCGACGCGCGATCATGCCACCCAACGAGAACCCTGCGATAACCGCGCTTTGGATGGCGCAGTGGTCCAGCAAGCTCTCTAGCTGGCGTGAAAACATTGAAAGGCTGGGGCGTTCGGGTGGCGGGGCACTTTGCCCATGACCATATAGATCATAGGTGAGAACGCGAAAGCGACCAGACAGTGCAGGGATCGTCCATTGCCAGCAATCCTGGTTCAGGCCCAGCCCATGGATCATTACCACAACAGGCGCACCTTCTTGTCCTGTCATTTTGAAATGGGTTCCGTCTGGTGTTATGGCCATCAGGATTGGTCCTTGAGGGGGCGATAGGCCACGACTTCGACCTCAACGCGGGCATCCACCAGAAGATCGCTGACCACAGCCGACCGGGTTGGAGGCTCAACTGGAAAATAGTCGGCGTAGACGGCGTTAAATCCAGGGAAATCGTTGCGCTCCCGCAGCCAGACCATGGCCTTGATGACATCGTCGCGGGTGCAGCCTGCCTCGGCCAGTGTCTTGGTGATGTCGTCCAAAACTGCGCGGGTCTGCTCTTCGACGGTGCCATCGGTCATAGGCACGCCGTCTCGCATAGGAATTTGCCCTGTCAGAAAAACGAAATCACCTGCCCGAATGGCGCGGGACAGCGACAGAACTCGTCCGCCAATTTCCAGTGGACCTCCGATAACCTGCTTTTTGCTACCCATTTCCAAGCCTCCCTTCGGAACAGCCTGCACCCATGATCGGATGCGAGACCCGGATTTTTCGACAGACTGCGTCGTATTTTCATAACCCTGAGGCGCGAAAGCAGACATGAATAGGGAGGCAACAATCAGGGGGGAGGCACGCCATGGCTGATGTCAAAAACTATCAGATGCTGATTGATGGCGACTGGGTCGACGCTGCGGATGGCGGTACTTTTGACAGCGTCAACCCAGCCAATGGTGAGGTCTGGAGCCGTGTACCAGAGGCAACCGAGGATGATATCAACCGCGCAGTCACCGCGGCGCACACTGCTTTTGTCGGCGGGCCGTGGGCGCGTATGACACCGACCGAGCGCGGCAAATGCCTGCGCAAGCTGGGCGATCTTCTGGCGGATCATTCCGAAGAGCTGGGACGAACTGAATCCATCGACACCGGCAAGATGCTCAAGGAAACGCGTTGGCAAGCCAAATACATTGCCGAGTTTTTCCACTTTTTTGCTGGGTGTGCGGATAAGGTAAGCGGCGAGACACTGCCCATCGACAAACCTGACATGTTTGTCTTTACCAAGCGCGAGCCTCTGGGCGTGGTTGCTGCCGTGGTGCCCTGGAATTCGCAATTGTTCCTTGTAGCGGTCAAGATCGGCCCGGCATTGGCTGCCGGGAATACGGTTGTTCTGAAAGCATCCGAACATGCCAGCGCGGCCATGCTGGAGTTTGGGCGACTTGTCGAAATGGCCGGTATCCCGCCTGGTGTGGTCAACATCGTAACGGGTCATGGTGAGCCCTGTGGACGGGCTTTGACCGGGCATCCTCTGGTGGCGCGCGTCTCTTTTACCGGTGGCCCAAATGCCGCGCGCCATGTGCTGGAAAACGTAAAACGCAACTTTGCCGAGGTCTCATTGGAACTGGGCGGCAAGTCGCCCTTCATTGTTTTTGATGACGCCAATATCGAAAGTGCAGTCAATGCCTCGATTGCCGGTATCTTTGGCGCGACAGGGCAAAGCTGCGTCGCCGGATCGCGGCTCTACTTGCACGAGGACATCGCGGATGAGTTTCTCGACAGGATGGTGGCGCAGGCGCAGCAGATACTCATTGGCGATCCACTGGCCGAGGAAACTCAGATGGGGCCGCTTTGCACCTCCGGACAGTTGGACCACATCCAACGCGAGGTTGCCTTCGCTCAGGAAGAGGGCGGCACAGTTCTGGTGGGGGGCAAGCAGCCGGAAGGCAAAGCAGGGCTATATTTCGAGCCAACCATCATCGACTGCCCACGGCAGGATCTGCGTATCGTAGATACAGAGCTTTTCGGCCCTG
Source organism: Ruegeria sp. AN6 (assembly GCF_056540425.1). Lineage (NCBI taxonomy): Bacteria > Pseudomonadati > Pseudomonadota > Alphaproteobacteria > Rhodobacterales > Roseobacteraceae > Ruegeria > Ruegeria sp. AN6. The sequence goes on along the minus strand of NZ_JBQFWR010000027.1, from coordinate 27,541 downwards.
TACTTTGCGTCCAGCGTTTTAAGACCGAATCTGAGGTGCTGGAACTGGCCAACGATACCGAACATGGGCTGGCGGCGGGCATCTTTACCACCGACGGCGCGCGATCCTTGCGCATGTCAAATGCGGTGCGTGCCGGCATCGTCTGGGTGAACACCTACCGTGTTGTGTCGCCGATAGCGGAGTTTGGAGGCGTTAAAGGATCAGGCTATGGCCGCGAAAGCGGGTACCAGGCGATCTACGATTACACCCGACCCAAGACGGTCTGGATGAACACATCGGATGAGCCGATGGCGAACCCGTTTGTAATGCGCTGAGGGAGGTGAGCATGAAATTCCAACTTGCCGTAAACATGGAGCGGATCGACAACAGTCTGGATATGAAAGACGTCGCGCGCCACACTTTGGAGATGGTGCAGATCGCCGAAGATGGCGGTTTCGATATCGTCTGGTCCGCCGAACATCACGCGCTGGAAATGACCATTGCCCCGAACCCGTTTCAGTTGCTGACTTGGTGGTCGTCCGAGACCAGCCGGATCCGGCTTGGTACGGCAGTGGCCACTGCAGCCTACTGGCATCCGATCAACCTGGCGGGAGAGGCTGCCTTCACCGACCTGATCAGTGGAGGGCGGCTGGAGTTCGGCATCGGATCAGGGGCTTATCAGCGAGAGTTTGACCGCATGAAACCGGGCCTCAAGCAATCCGACGCCTGGCGCTACATGCAAGAAATGCTACCGGCCGTGCGCGCGCTTTGGCGCGGGGACTATGCGCATGACGGAGAGTTCTGGCAATTTCCAACCTCAACATCCGTTCCAAAACCGGTTCAGGCCGAGGTACCCGTCTGGGTCGCCGCACGATCACCAATCACCTACGACTATGCCATGCGCGAGCGCTGTCATGTGAATTGCTGGCCGTTGACCCGACCCTTTGCCGAAGCTGAACTATACAAGCGCCAGTTGGACGAAGCTATTGCCAAGGCAGACAATGGATGGCACCCCCGCTTCGCTTTGATGCGGCACGCCTGTGTCTACGACAAGGATTCTGATCGCGAACAAGCCCTCGCGGCCATTCGCAGATTGCTCTCACAATTCGAGAACCTATTCCGAAACGCTGGTGATGTCGTGAACGGTTTCCCCGCCCCGCTGTCGCTTGACGAGATCGAAGGGCGCGAGCAATACGATCCGCTGATGCTAGAGGAAAACCTCATGTTCGGAAATCCGGACACTATCATCACCAAGCTCAAGTGCTATGAGGCTTTGGGTGTCAACGAATTCATCTACTACGCGTCGATGGGGCTCGATCACGCGGCCCAGCAGCGATCCTTGCGCATGTTCTGCGACGAGGTCATGCCGGAATTCAAGGAGGGCTGAAGCCATGCAAGATGGAGTCAAGGTAAGCCGCGACGGCCACGTTCTGGAAGTTACGCTAGAGCGGGGCAAGGTAAACGCAATTGACGTGCCCACCAGTCAGGCCTTGGCCGCGGCGTTTCAGGAGTTGCACGAAGACAAGGACTTGCGTTGCGCGATCCTGACCGGGGGCGGAGATCGGATTTTCTCGGCCGGATGGGATTTGAAGGCCCTGAATGAGGGTGAGATGCAGCTCGACAGCTGGTGGGAGAGTGATGACTACGGATTCGGCGGGTTCACGGGTCTGACCGAGAATTGGGCGCTCAACAAGCCGGTTATCGCTGCCATCAACGGTCTTGCCATCGGCGGTGGTTTCGAAATGGCCATGGCCTGTGATCTGCTGATTGCGGCAGACCATGTGGAATTTGGCCTGCCTGAAATGCCTTTGGGCATCGTTCCGGATGCGGGGGCACTACAACGCCTGCCTCGGAGAATACCGCACAATATCGCGATGGAGATGTTTCTATTAGGCCGTCGCATGACTGCTACAGAGGCAGCGCATTACGGGTTGGTCAACAAGGTGGTCCCAAAGGATCACTTGATGACGGCGGCCCGGGAATGGGCGGCCTCGATTGCCTGGTCAGCGCCTCTTGCGATGCAATCTGTCAAAGAAGTGCAGCGAGAGATCGAGTGCGTGCCGCTGGAACAGGCCTTTCACAAGATGCGAACCGATCCGATGCCGATCTACCGCAAGATGCTGAAATCTGACGATGCGGCAGAAGGTGTCGCGGCTTTTGTCGAAAAGCGTGAACCCAAATTCAAGGGTGAGTGATGTATCCTGACCCCTCATCGATCACCCGCATCACCAGCATTGGAGCCGGCCCCATCGGCGGCGGCTGGGCAGCGCATTTTCTTGCGCGTGGTTATGATGTGACCGCCTATTTGCATGACGCGAGCGAATCCGATGCCTTTCACGCAATCTTACGCACTGCTTGGAAGAGCTTGACGGATTTGGGGCTTGCCGCCGGTGCGTCGCTTGACCGCTTGCGCATCGTTACAGATTTGGAGGCTGCGCTGGACGGCACCGAATTTGTGCAGGAAAGCGCGCCCGAGCGTCTTGAGATCAAGCAGGCACTTTATCAACGACTCGGGCTCATTTTGCCAACAGACGTCGTGATTGGCTCTTCCACGTCCGGCTTGATGATGACCGACATCCAAGCGACTTGCGCGACCCCGGAACGCTGTGTGATCGGCCATCCCTTCAATCCACCCTATTTGTTACCGCTGGTCGAAATCGTGGGCGGCGAACAGACATCACCAGAGGCGGTGGCTTGGGCCGGGAAATTCTACGAAATCGCGGGCAAGGCCCCGTTGATGATGAAAAAAGAGATCCCCGGCTTTGTAGCGACCCGACTGCAAGAGGCGCTTTGGCGAGAGGCCCTGCATATGGTCGCCAATGGAGAGGCAACGCCGGAAGACATCGACATCGCACTCATGAACGGCCCGGCGCCTCGTATGGTCTCGCAGGGTCAGTGTATGGCTTTTCACGTGGCCTGTGGTGCCGGAGGCATGGCCACCAACCTGGATCAGTTCGGCCCGGCGCTGAAGTTGCCCTGGACCCGGTTGGAGGCACCTGAGCTGACGAAGGAATTGCGCGATCGCATGGTCGATGGCTGCAACGCTGTCGCCGGCGACCGAGATTTCGAGGACATGGCAGCCCAACGTGATCGCGAAATAGTTGCAGTGCTGAATGCCCTGCGTCAGTCTCGCGGGGGATGACCCTGCGCCGGGATGTTGTTCAAAATGGACAAGAAATCCGAAAGTGACCCGGGCCAGCTGGGTGCCGGCTCGCTTTTCGGCCATGCCTCACGGTATTCGGATGGGCGCCGGCCGAAGAATTTACCGAATGAATAGGCAAAATGTGACAGCGTATTGAACCCTGATGCGGTGGCAATCTCGCGTACACTGAGGTCGGTCGAAATCAACAGCAGGCGAGCATTCTGCAATCGGCGCAACAAGCCGAATTGCACGACGGTACAACCCACATTCTTCTTGAACTGACGTTCGAGCTGGCGTTGAGAAACACCCAGAACATCAGCGATTTGGGGCACTTTGAGCGGCTCTTCTATGTTTTCTTCGATCAGGGTCATCGCTTCTCGGATCAACGGCAGCATGGTTTCCGTGCTTCGACCCATGGTGCTGCGCTGGGGTGAGGCGGCGTCGCGAATGGGGTGATGCAGCATCTGGTCTGCAATCTCCCCCGAAAAGCCGCTGTCGCTGATGGATTCAATCAGCCTTAGCATCAGATCGACCCCGGCCAACCCGCCCGCGCACGTCATTACCTTGCCGTCAATAGTGAACAGACACTCGTGGACATCGACCCGATCAAAGGATTCCCGGAACCCGCTTAACCAGGACCAGTGAATAGTTGCAGGTTTGCCGTCCAACAAGCCTGCCCGCGCGACGATGTAGCTGCCCAATTCAACACCGCAAACAGTTTCGCCTGCGCGTGCGCGTTTTCGCAACCAGGAAAGTAAAGTGGTGTTTTCGTAGTACTCAGTGCCCCAACTGCCCAATACAAACACAAAATCCGCCGGAGTGAGGCTGCTGCAATCAGTGTCAACTGCGGTCGTCATGCCATTGCTGGCAACAATCTCAGGACCGTCGAACGAGACGATGTCCCAGGAAAACATCGGTTCTGGCGCCAGGTAATTTGCGATCCGCATGGTTTCGATCATGGTGATCAGCGTGGTCAGGTTGAAGCGCGGGACAACGACAAATACGGCATGCCGTTTAGCCCGAGCCATATGCGTTGTGATGTCGACATGCATTGGTTTTGCCTAGCAGACTTTGGTCAGATTTTTCGTCACTCTAACCCAATCTGTGGCGGATAATCGACATCTTTGTCTGTCAATCGCGCTTCAATCTATGTGTAAAGGGGGGCTCGGATATGACCTACGATGTTGTGCTGACCTGCGCGGTTACCGGTGCAGGAGATACGACCGGCAAGAGCCCGCACGTGCCGGTTACTCCGAAAGAAATCGCTGATGCGGCAATCGAAGCCGCCAGGGCAGGGGCCTCTGCTGCCCATGTGCATGCGCGTGATCCTGAAACGGGGCAGGGCTCGCGCGATCCGGCGCTCTTCAAGGAAATCGTGGATCGAATACGTGAAGGCGATACCGATGTGGTCATCAACGTTACGGCAGGTATGGGGGGCGATTGGATTTCAGATCCTTCAAACCCCGCCATGCCCGGTCCGGGCACCGACATGATCGGCCCAGAAGAACGGTTGGCCCATATCAAGGAATGCCTGCCTGAAATCTGCTCTCTCGATTGTGGTACGCTGAATTTTTCCGACACGGACATGATCTATATTTCCACGCCACCGACACTGCGCCGGATGGCGGCGCTGGTTCAGGAATGGGGCGTAAAGCCCGAGCTTGAGGTCTTCGATCTCGGCCATATCCGATTTGCCAAGGCAATGGTGGAGGAGGGGCTGATTGATGCGCCGCCAATGTTTCAGTTGTGCCTTGGGATTCCATGGGGGGCTGATCAAACGGTGGAAACCATGGCGGCCATGAAGGCGCAACTGCCCGTAGGCGCCAGCTGGGCCAGTTTTGGGATCGGGCGGGGGCAGATGCCGATGGCCGCTGCCGCTGTCGCGCTTGGGGGGAATGTGCGTGTCGGTCTTGAGGACAACATCTACCTTGACCGCGGGGTTCTGGCGACAAACGGCCAGCTTGTCACCCGCGCCCGAGAGATTATCGAACGGATGGGTGGGCGGATCCTGACACCGCAAGAGGCGCGCAACAAACTGAACCTGAGGGGGGCGGATGGCTGATCCAACCCAAACCGGTAGCTTGCAAATTCGCAATGTCTCCAAGTTTTTTGGTCAGTTCCGTGCTGTCAACGACATCTGCCTGGATATCCGAAACGGAGAGTTCCTGACGCTGTTAGGCCCGTCGGGATCGGGCAAAACCACCTTGTTGATGATGATCGCCGGGTTTCTCGACATATCGAAAGGTGAGATTGCGCTGGACGGTGCGTCCATCTCGGATGTGCCGGCCGAAAAGCGCAATTTCGGCATGGTGTTTCAAGGATATGCTCTGTTCCCCCATATGACTGTTCGCGACAACGTGGGTTATGCGCTAAGCGTGCGTAAACGCCCCGCCGACGAAATTCGGAACCGTGTCGACGAGATGCTGGAGCTGGTTCAGCTTCAGGAGTTTGCAGATCGCAAACCGGGGCAGTTGTCTGGTGGTCAGCAACAACGCGTGGCCCTTGCACGTGCCTTGTGCTTTGCGCCGCCTGTGCTGTTGCTGGACGAACCGCTGGGAGCGCTGGACAAAAAGCTGCGTGTCGAAGTGCAGGAGCAGCTCAAGGACATTCATCGCCGCGTTGGCACTACCTTCATCTATGTCACTCATGATCAGGAAGAGGCACTGTCGATGTCTGACCGCATCGTGATCATGCGCGACGGCGCGATCGAGCAGGTCGGAACGCCAAAAGAGCTGTACGAGCGCCCGATCAATCAGTTCACCGCCAGTTTCCTCGGGAAATCGAACTTTATTCATCAAAACGGAAAGGTCTTTGCCCTGCGCCCGGAAAAAATTGATCTGATGCCTGGCAACGAAAACGCCGAGGCCCGGATGAGGGGGGCCATTCGCAGCATAACCTATTTTGGCTCGATGCAGAGGATCATCGTGGATACCGACGAAGGGGCCGAGATCGAGGTCGATATCGACGTCTGGCGCAACGCCTCTGATCTGGCAGAGGGGTTGCGTGTGGATTTGCTTTGGAAAGATTCAGCAGCAGTGGAGCTACAAACGGGCTAGGCACCCCAACACAGAACGCCCAGAGGCGTCACGACCGAAAGCCGGGTCAAATCCCGGATCAAATGGGAGGAAGAAAATGCACGATAAACAATTCAAAAAGGAAATGCTTGCCGAAAGTGCCCAGGCGTTCCGGGCTGGCCGTATGGACCGGCGCACGTTTCTGGCGCTTTGCGGTGCTTCGGGTGTTGCAATGAATGCGGTACTGGCAGGCGACGCCCAAGCGGCGGCAGACCATGTCGTGATGTGGAATTGGGGCGGCCAATCCGAAGAATGCCATGGCTCGGCCATCGGTGAGGCCTTTACCGCCAAAACCGGCAAAGGTTTGAAATTTGACACCTCTGGTCCGTTGGAAGGTAAGATCAAGGAAATGGTCGACAGTGGCAATGTGACTGCCGACGTGGCGGATGCGGACTTGTTCAACGCCGTGTCACTTGGACCAACCGGCCACCTGGAGCCGATTGACTATTCCGTGGTGTCCAAGGAGAAAACACTGCCCGGCTATGCGTTGGAATATGGGGTGTCGATCATCCTCTACGGGTATGCCTTTGTGTATGACACCGAAGCCTACGGCGACAATCCACCGCAAAACTGGGCCGATTTCTTTGATACCGAGAAATTCCCCGGGACCCGAGCGCTCTACAAATGGGCAAATGGGTCGCTCGAGGCCGCATTGATGGCGGATGGAGTCGCTGGCAGCGATCTCTATCCGCTCGATATGGATCGGGCCCTGAACAAGATCCAGTCAATCAAGGATGACAGCCTCTATTGGGGCTCGGGATCGGAAGTTCACTCTATGGTGGTCAACAACGAGGTCTCGATGGCGATCATCTGGCAGAACCGGGGTCGCAACATCGAAAACGACACCGATGGTCAATACAAGCTGGTGAACAATCAGGCGATGGCGATGCCAGGTGCATATATCGTGCCCAAGGGCAACCCGGCGGGTGCCGCTGTCATGGAGTTCATCGCCACGGCGCAAGACATTCCGGCGCAGTTGGCACTGTTGGATTGCCTGGGCATGACACCATCGAACCCCGAAGCCTTTGGTCAGATTCCTGAAGACCAGCAACCTTATGCGATCACCTCGGCCATGAACATCGACAAGATCGTCTACAATGATCCGGAGTGGTGGGGCAAAAACGGCGGCGACGCGGTGAATGCCTTCCTCGAAGCGATTAGCTGACCACTCAACCTTCTGGTCGCCTGATCCGCAGTATCGGGCGGCCAAACCCCTCTCGAAAGCTTTGGATGCAAGCCTTAAACCGTCATATCCACCCAGGATGGCTGATCATCGCGCCCTTGATGCTGATGGTCGTCGCGCTCTATCTCGGGCCGATCTTGAATATCCTTTGGCTGAGCGTAACAGACCCTGAACCCGGGTTCAGCAACTATGCCAAGCTGGCGGAGGGTGATGCGTTGATCCGGATTGTCTGGACCACGGTTCGCATTTGCATCATCACAACGCTCTTCAGCGTCATATTCGGCTATTCCATCGCCTATGCGATGGTCCACTGCCACCAGCGCCAGAAGACCTATATGCTAACGCTGCTATTGGTGTCCTTCTGGATATCCATTCTCGTACGCACCTTCGCCTGGCTCATGCTGCTGGGACGCAAAGGATTGGTCAATGTCACGCTTGAGGACATCGGCCTGATTGCCGAACCCGTCGCCTTCATGCGCAATGAGTTGGGTGTTCTGATCGGAATGGTGCATTACATGATCCCCTATGCGGTGTTGCCACTGCTGGTCTCGATGCAATCCATTGATCAGAGGGTGATGGACGCTTCGCGCAACCTAGGGGCCAGCGGAAGCCAGACATTCTGGCGCGTCTACCTGCCGATGACCATGCCGGGGCTTGTGGCTTCGACCCTGTTGGTCTTCATCCTCAGCCTTGGGTTTTATGTGACCCCGGCCGTATTGGGCGGCGGCAAGGTGCTGATGGTGGCGGAATACATCTCGGTTCAGTTGCTGGTGACCTTGAAATGGGGCACGGCGGCGATGTTGGCGGCCATTATGCTGATTGGTGTTTTGGTGATGCTTTGGATCATGTCGCGGTTCATGAAACTGAGCACGGTGTTCGGGGGGGCAGCGCGATGAAGCCGGGCCTTTTCTCGTTTTTCAACCGCGTGGGAGCCTGGGTGCTGCTGTTGTTTCTGGTGACCCCGGCCCTGATTGCCATCCCTGTCTCACTGACGCCGAAACGCTTTTTGTCCATGCCACAGGGTGAGTATTCTCTGCGCCATTTCGAGAAGCTGTTCACCAGTGAGGAATGGCTTTCGAGCTTTTTCCAAAGCGGCGTAATTGCCGTTTCCTGTTCCGCGCTGGCTACGCTTTTGGGCACGCTATGTGCGATCGGGCTGTGGCGGGTTTCGTCGCGATATAGTGAATTGGTTCGCGCCTTTCTGCTGCTTCCATTGATCATACCGCAGATTATTTCCGCCATGGCGTTTTATCGGCTATGGATCCCTCTGGGTCTATTGGACAGCTACGCCGGTTTGATACTTGCACATACGATCCTGGCGGCCCCTATGGTGCTGATCACGGTCAGCGCGTCCTTGGCAACGTTTGATCCTAAGCTTGAACAAGCCTCCAAGAATCTCGGGGCCTCCAACTGGACCACCATGCGCCGGGTGATCCTGCCTTCGATCAGGCCGGGGGTTTTTGCCGGCGCGCTTTTTGCCTTTATCCTCAGCTGGGATGAAATCGTGGTGACCTTGTTCATCTCGAAATACAGCGTCTACACGCTGCCGCGCCGCATGTGGAACGGCATCCGTGAAAACACCGATCCGACAGTGGCTGCCGCTGCCGTTATCCTGATTGCCATCACCCTGATTGCCTTTGCCGTTTCTGCGGTACTGTCGCGGCGAAACGCACGGGCTCGGGCAGAATGAATGAGGCTGCCATGAATCTGGAAACCAGTCACGAAACAGACCTGCTGGTCAAAACGGTTCGCCGATTTGTCGAAACAGAGATGTATCCGCATGAAGAAAAGGTGGATCGCCTAGGCTATGTGCCCGAGGAGATCGGCCGCCAGATCGAGGCGAAGTCGCATGAATTGGGCCTCTTCGCCTGCAACCTGCCCGAAGAGGTCGGCGGCGGAGGGCTGGGATATGGGCCGATGTCGCTGATCGAGCGGGAATACGGCCGCACAAGCCATGCGCTACAAAGCTGGGCGGCGCGCCCCACGGAGTTGCTGATGGCCTGTGAAGGGGATCAGCGCGAGCGATACTTGTATCCTGCCGTGCGCGGTGAAAAGCGTGAGCTCTTTGCCCTGACAGAGCCTGACGCAGGTTCGGATGTCATGGGGATGAAAACCAATGCGATACGCGATGGGGACGACTGGATCCTGAATGGATCCAAGCATTTTATCTCCGGTCCCTGCATGCCGGATTTCGCGATTGTCTTTGCGGCAACTGGTACAGATGAAACACCACACGGCCCACGCAAACGGGTGACGGCTTTTCTGGTCGATGTGGGCCTTCCGGGGTTCGACTGCCGCGAAGGGACGCATTGCGTCAGCTATCGCGGTTACAAGACTTTTGAGTTGAGTTTTGACAATGTGCGCCTTGGTCCAGACCAGATCCTGGGCGAAGAGGGTCGCGGACTCGAGCTGTCGGGAAAGTGGCTCGGCATGGGGCGCATCTGGGTCGGTACGACCTGCTGCGGAAAGGCCGAGCGCATCCTCGACCTGGCGACCGACTGGGCCGCAACGCGCAAGCAATTCGGCAAACCGATCGGTACGTTTCAGGCCACCGGCTTCCGTCTGGCAGACGGTGCAATGACTTTGCGCGCGGCCGATCTGATGGTGCAAGACGCCGTTGCGCGCGCCGAAGCGGGTGTCATGGGTGATGCAGATGCGGCAATGGTCAAGGTTTATTGCTCAGAGATGCTCAACAAGATTGCCGATGATGCTGTGCAGATATTTGGTGGTATGGGACTGATGGAGGAAATGCCGATCCAAAGGTTTTGGCGCGATAGCCGATTGGAGCGGATTTGGGACGGCACCAGCGAAATCCAGCGCCATATCATCACCAGGTCCATCCTGAGGCCTCTTGGCGCATGACACCGGCGCGGCGCGAAAACCTCGAGCGTCTTTTAAAGCCGCGCCATATCGCATTTATTGGCGGGCGCGATGCGACTATTGCCGTGCGCGAAGCGCGTCGGCGTGGATTTCACGGGCAAATGTGGGCCGTTAATCCCAAACGCGCCGATCTGGATGGCGTGACCTGCGTTCCTCGCATCGCGAACCTGCCGGAACCACCTGATGCGGTCTATCTCGCCATCCCTGCCGCCGGGGTTACCGATGCCCTGAGAGAATTGGAGCAGATGGGTGCAGGTGGCGTCGTTTGTTTTTCCGCGGGTTTCAAGGAAACTGGCGACACACAATCAGAACGAGATCTGATCGAAGCCGCAGGGGATTTGGCTCTGATCGGTCCAAACTGTTATGGCATGATCAACTATATCGACAATGCCGCTCTTTGGTCATTTGAACATGGCGGCTGGTCGCCGGGATACGGTGCAGCGATCGTTACCCAGTCCGGTATGTTCTCATCTGACATCACAATGAGCGCGCGTTCGTTGCCAATGGCGTATATGGTTTCTGCCGGCAATCAGGCGGTCTTGGGGATTGAGGAATTCCTGGATGCCTTTGCTGAAGACCCGGCTGTGCGCGCCATTGGATTGCATATCGAAGGGTTGCGCGATATTGCTGCTTTCGAACGCGCCGCGCTGAAAGCCCTGGATCAGGGGGTCCCGGTGGTTGCACTGAAGACCGGCAGTTCCTCCATCGGAGCGACGCTCACGTTCAGCCATACCGGGTCGCTTTCGGGTTCGAACGAGCTCTATCAGGCGCTGTTTGATCGAATTGGGGTGATCAGCGTCACCAGTCCCTCCCAATTTCTCGAATCGTTGAAGTATTTCTGCGTGGCGGGCCCTCCCAAGGGTGCGCGGATCGCTGGGTTTACCTGTTCAGGCGGTGGGGCGACGATGCTGGCCGATCATGCAGAAAAGATTGGGCTCAATTTTCCCACCATTGGGCCCGGCGGCCAGAATACATTAACGAGCCTGCTTCCCGACATCGCCACGGTATCCAACCCACTGGACTATACGACCCCGATCTGGGGGAACGGCGAGAAGACATATCCAGTCTTTGCCACAGCGATCTCGGCACTTCATGCAGATCTAGCCGTTCTGGTGCAGGACTACCCGGCAGAAGGGTTGGACGCGTCTAAGATCTACTACCAGAACGATGCTGCAGCTTTCGCGCAAGCCGCTCAAGAACACTCTGTACCGGCCGCGATCTGCTCAACCTTGCCTGAAAATCTTGATCGTGGGACCCGCAGACATCTCATTGAACTGGGGGTTGCGCCTATGCAGGGTATTCACGAGACGTTGAATGCCATGCGTGATGCTATTTGGTGGTCCGAAACAAGGGCACGGACAAGGGTTGACCGGCTCGCCGCCTTGCGACCCGGTGCAACTATCCCAAACCCAATGGTATTGACCGAAGACAAAGGTAAATCCTGGCTCAGGCAAATGGCTGTTGCTGTGCCAAACGGACATGTCTGCAACGCGGCCGAGGCAGCTGGCGTTGCGAAAGATATCGGCTACCCGGTCGCGCTGAAAATGATGTCACCAAGCTTGCCTCACAAGACCGAAGCGGGCGCGGTCGCTTTGGGGATCAAGGATGCAGAGGGGCTGTCTTCGGCGATCAAGGCAATGACGGCATCGGTTGCGGCGTATGACCGCGCGGCGGTGACGGATCGCTTCCTGATCGAAGTCATGTCGCCCAAGCCACTAGCAGAGCTGATCGTCACGCTGCGTGCTGATCCGCAATTTGGTCCCAGTTTGGTCATCGGTAGCGGCGGTGTTTTGACCGAATTGGTCCGAGATGCGCGCACTGTGTTGTTGCCTGCCTCAAAAGACGAGATCGAGCGCGCATTGTGTTCGCTCCGTGTAGCTCGCTTGTTAGAGGGGTACCGGGGCAGTCGACAGGCGGACATTCCGCGAATTGCGGATGCGCTACACCGGTTGTGCACTGAATTCCTAAAGGCGCGCGGCGAGGTCGCAGAGATCGAGATCAACCCGATGTTTGTCTACCCAGATCACATCGTCGCCGTCGATGCCCTGATCCAGGTGCCCCGGTCATGAGCAGGCATAGAATCATACCCAATCCTGATCTGACTGTCGGAGACGACAACAAGCAGCGCTGGAACCAGCCGGAATTTCGCCGCCATGGGTTCCACAACGCACATCGGCTGTTCCGCCGTTGTCTCATGGTGCGGTCCAGAGAGGTTTTGGAACTGGAATCCGCAGAACAGAATCTTTGCGCCCGTGTGCCTGAACTGGCAGAGATGCTTGCCCATCCGGCATTCTCAGCGTTCTGTTGCTTGAAGGATGACCAGATCATCCTGGAAAAGGCCGCAAATGATTTTTCGGCCTTAGCGCCGCATTCTATACAGTCGGTGACGAAGCTACACATCCACATAATCATCGGGCGTTTGCTCGGGCAGGGGCATCTATCGCTGGACGCGCGGGTCTGTGACTATCTGCCGGATATGGGCAGCGGCTATGCCAAGGCAACAGTGCAATCGCTGCTCGACATGAGTGTCGATAACGACTTCACAGAAGATTATGCTGACCCGAAGGCCGATTGCTACGCCGAGGAAGTTGCACTGGGATGGCGGTTGCCTGACGCAGACGAAGCGGAAACCACACTCGCAGAGTTCGCCGCCTCGATCACCGGTTTCAGGGCAAACTCGGGGGTGCGACAAGCCGATTATAAATCCGCGAACACGGATGTCCTGACCCTGATAGCGGCCAAAGTTTCGCCCATTCCACTGGCTGAACAAATCGAAGAGATTGTTGATGCCTCAGGATACGAGGGCGCTTTTCACATCAGCCTCAGCAAGGACGGGTACCCTGCATTTTCCGGTGGCGGTTGCCTATGCGTGCGCGACCTCGCGCGGTTCGGGTTGCTATTGGCGCGGGAAGGCCGCGACCTGTACGGTCGAACTATGGCCAACACCAGTTTCCTGCAAGAAACTCTGATCCGCCACGCGCCAACGATGACACCACCCAAGAATTGGCTCAAGTACTCAAACCAGATCATGACCGACGGTCGATTGATCGGTCATGCTGGCTATGGAGGGCAGTTCCTCATGGTGGATATGGTCAGCGGCACCAGCTGTGCATTCTTTAGCGTGCTTGAGAATGACTCGGGTTACGATGATGCCTATATGGGAGAACTGGCCACAACGCTTCGAGACGTCTGCTTTTCTGTCATTTGACGGGTTTGCAGTTGGCGAGCTAGGCTCAGGACACATTGATTTCTGCTTGGCCGCGTGATTCACGGTTCGAAAAACGAGCGGTGAACATGTCTGATCTTTTCTGGCTAACGGATGCGCAAATGGCACGTCTTAAGCCCTTCTTCCCAAAGCCGCACGGCAAACCTCGCGTTGACGATCGGCGCGTGTTGAGCGGTATTATTTTCATCAATCGCAATGACCTACGGTGGCGCGACGCCCCAGCGGCATACGGGCCGCACAAGACGCTCTACAATCGTTGGCAGCGGTGGAGCGACAAGGGCATCTTCGCCGAGGTGATGATGGGATTCCTGCGCTGGAAGGTCAACAAGCAACAGGCTTTGCGTAAGGGTTAATTCGTCTGGATTGTCGTTGCCGTCGGCACAGGGGCTTAGTTTTTAAAGGTGGCTCCAAATCATTAAGTCATTGTTGATAAACGTTTTTTAGGCATAGCCCGAAGTCGCTTTGAGAAAAACTTGGCTTTTCGTATCGGCCGAACGCAAAAAAGCAACGCTAACAATCGCTTAGATCTTGGTGAATTGATGTGATAACCCGTCGATGCGATGGTAATCAATACTACAAATATTAGTCACAGTGGGCTAAGCAACATGTCGTCCAAGAAAGCTGTACAAACACTAGCCGCACTTTGGTTCGTCGGCGCCTGCACCGAAACGACGGCGATTTCTTCAGATAGCCAGGCCGGAGCGCTTTCCCGAGTTCCGGACGCGGTTGCCCAGATCGCGGCACCGGGTCAGGACCTGAATGCCGTTAAAATTATGCCTGAGGACGGTTGCTATTGGTATCGCTACGTTGGTCCAGTTGAAACGACCTTCCTGCCACTCAGAACGATCGACGGGCGCCCAATCTGTACACGTGCCTGACAAGCGACTGTCAGTTGGTTGAGGTCAGAAGCCGCTCGGGAGGGTGGAGATGCGCCGTCGCTCCTGGCCTTACACGATCATAAAGCCCGATGATATGCGGCATGGCCATCCTTACGCAGCCGGAACTTGCGCGACCTCCGATAGATCTTGGGTAAGGTGTTCCGTGTATTCGCAAATACGTATCGCGACCACCTTCGTACAAATAAAGCGCCCTTGATCCCAATGGGTTTGTCGGCCCGCCGGGTACACCATTCGCGAATTGTGCGTATTCATAAGGGTCGCGTTCAATCATTTCGGCGGTAGGCGTCCAACGTGGCCATTTGGCCTTTCGCTTGATTGTGTAGACTCCTGGCTCGTAAAGATTACCTCGGGCAATGGCTACGCCGTAACGCATCGCCGTGCCGCCGTTTTCGATGAAGTATAAGTACCGCGCCACAGCATCCACATGTATGTCACCCGGAACCAGCGCTCGGTTGGTTTGTACACGCTGAGGCAGGAAACGCTGGTTTAAACCCCAAGGATTGGATGTTGCGGGATCGAAATTGGGCGGCGTTACCCTTGCGTCCCATTCCGACCATCGCGAAGAAGTGGATGCGGCTACAGAGGAAGAAAGTGCAGGCTGCGCAAGCATCGCCAAAGAAGTTGCAAGTAAGTGTCTTCTGTTCAGCATTTCTCTCGTCAACCCCTGATACTTGGGACTCATTGCTGAGTGCGGCGGTCTCTGAGGTTTTCAAGTTCTAAGAAAATTGTCCAATCATTTATCTTATTTAAGAAAATTACCGACCAACTGGTACTTTTTATCAACGGTAGGCGTGAAATCACCAACGGCGAAGGCCGCAACACCTGCGCGAGCTTTGACCTGCGTCAAAGCATAGATGGCTGGATTGCTGCTAAGTTGTTCGACACATGGAACAGAACAGTTGGATCAAGCACTCGCGCAGAGCGGCATTCTTGGTCATAGTGATTGCATTGTCAGGGTGCACGGGCAGGCACCACCAAGGCAATTGGCATGGCCACGGCTTAGAAGGTTGCTATGGACCTCACCACGACGTTGATCGCGAGGTCAATTGCCGAACGCTCGAGTGAACTTGAGCCATACGCGACGCAACTCACAAAACGTTTGGCGACCAGTGTTATTTGGATTGAGATTCAGATCTTGTATCGAAACTGTCCGTTTGATGCTTAGTCCGGCAACATTGAAAACTTTGGCCCTGGCACAATATCTTTGTAGTCCCATGAAGAAGCGGAGAAGAGACCAATGAAACGACGCGAATTTTTACTAGCGGGTACAGCAGCAGTGTTGGCCACTCCTTCCGTCGGACAAGAAGCCCCACTCATCAAAGTCTACAAGACGCCAACCTGCGGCTGTTGTTCCGCGTGGGTAGATCACCTGATTTCCGCAGGATTTCGTGCCGATACGCTAGACGTGGGGCAGGAGCAGCTGTGGTCGCTTAAAGAACAAATGAAAATCTCTGATGAGCTTTCCAGTTGCCACACTGCAATTGTTGGGGACTATTTTGTCGAAGGTCATGTCCCGGCGGAAGACATCTATCGACTTTTGTCCGAACACCCTGAAGGCCTCGGCCTGACAGTTCCAGGTATGCCAATGGGATCACCCGGCATGGATTTTTCAGACGAACGAGAGCCCTACGAAACCTTGCTCGTTGGCCTGGATGGGACGACGAGTGTGTTTGCTCGACACAGCTAAGAGATCAGATGAAGGACAATCAGACTTCCTAGATCCGTTCCCAGCAAACGACGGCTCTGGGCTCGGTGCAGTCATTCACTCAATCGCGGCGAATGTCTGCCTTGCGGACAAAGCGGTTGTTCGCTGCGGCTGCTCGAATGTCTGCATTGGCTGATTGAACCTATTTCGATTCTGTTATTCGAAACATCAACTTGTTTCAGTCCGAAAGGCGCTGCTTAGGACAGTTTGACTAACTGCCTAAGTCCAACGCCTTCATCAATTCGAAGACTTGGCTACGCATCCAAGCCGCCATCGGGGCGTTGTCGGAACGCTTGTGCCAGATGCCGATGATCAACGCTGGTTCGATATGCATCGGAGGTTCGAACACCTTCAGTTCGAATGTCTTGGCCACTTTCCTTGCGAGCTGAGCGGGTACAAGCGCGATGAGGTCGCTTTCGCTAACCGCGCGGCAAACGCCACTGAAGACGGGCACTGTCATAGCAACCTGTCGCTGTTTTCCGACGCGGTTTAGGGCAGCATCGCCCATCGCGGCCAAGTTCCCTTCGGGGGAGAACAAGACATGGTGGAGCGCACAGAACGTATTCATGTGCATTTGTGTCCCTTCCTGAAGCCCCTCAAGCTTTGGATTTCCCTTGCGAGCTATCACGTGGAACGGCGAATGGAAAAGCGGCTCCCGATTGACCCAGTCCGGTAGGAGCAAATCCGGGATCAGCGCAATGTCAGCGTTGCGTCGCTCAAGACTGGCCACATAGTCATTCGGAACCAGATCAACCAGCTGCGCTCGTAGATTGGGCGCCGACTTTTGCAGGAAATCACCCAAAGGCGGCATCAGGAGTTCCGCGAAAAAATCGCTGGCGGCGATCCGGAAAGTGCCTTCAGCGGTTTGCGGGTCAAAGGTAGCCGGTGGGGCTAGCAAAGCTTCCAGACGTTCAAGTTCTTCGCGCAAACCGGATTCAATCTTGGATGCATAATCGGTAGCGACCAAACGGTTTCCCTGCCGGACAAAAAGGGGGTCGTCCAAGGCATGACGAAGACGTGACAATGCACCGGAGACTGCGGATTGCGACATGGCGAGCTTGTCGGCCGCCTTGACGGTTGAGCCTTCGCTAAAGAGGGCGTCCAGCACGCGCAAAAGGTTTAGGTCCAGCGTAGCGAAATTCACCTGGCCGATATCCTATATTAGATATTGCGGTTTGCCTGATAGGTTGGCCTTCGGATAAGTTTCTGTCAACGGAAGCGCTTTCGTTTCAATCCAATGCAAATGGAGAGAAGCGATGAAGGACCTGGCCCAAATCGACGGAGCCATCGAATGGCTCGGCGTAAAATACAAAAACATCCTCGGCCCAGAACAGACAGGCGGCACTATGTCTATAGTGGACAGTTGGTCTCCTTCAGGTAGCGGCCCTCCACGCCACGTGCATCAAAACGAAGACGAAACCTTCGTAATCCTCACCGGAACATGCAGGTTCTGGCTAGAAGGCGAGGAGTTCACCGCAGGGGCCGGTGAAAGCGTATTCATCCCACGAGGCAAGGAACATACCTTCAAGGTGACAGACGACGAACCTTGCCGCCATCTCGTGATTCTGACGCCCGGCGGATTCGAAGGCTTCTTTGCCGACATGGCAGGCAGTCAGTGCCGTATTCCTGAGGACATGCCTGCTATCGAAGAGAGCGCCAAGCGGCACAACATGGCCTTCACTGGCCCACCATTGGATTGATACCATGACTGGCAAACACATAGTCTATCATATCCCCGTCTGCCCCTTCTCGCAGCGACTGGAAATCCTACTGGCGCTGCGCGGACTGACGGATGCCGTGGAATTTCGTGTCGTCGACATCACCAGGCCGCGCGATCCCGAATTGCTAGCCAAGACCCGAGGGACGACAGCCTTGCCCGTGCTGGAAACCAGCGACGGCCGCATATTGAAAGAAAGCCTCGTGATCCTGCGCTATCTTGATGAGGCGCTGCCAGGGGCACCATTGCGCCGCAGTGATCCTGCCGAGCACGCCATTGAGTCGATGCTGATCGCCCGTGAAGGACCCTTTACAATGGCAGGCTATCTCTTTGTCATGAATCAGGATCAGGCGCGCCGAGATGAGCATTTGAATAAACTCCTCGCGCTCTATCGAGACCTTGATGACTTCTTGGCTCATCATAGTCCGACTGGCCCGTTCCTGTTCGATGACTTCGGTTTGGCAGAGGCTGTTTTTACCCCGATGTTCAAGCGGTTTTGGTTCCTTGACTACTACGAAGGGTTCAAACTACCCGTTGGCAAAGACTATGATCGGGTACGAGCGTGGCGTGATGCATGCATGGCGCATCCAGAAACATCGCAGGTGACTGAAGAAGAAATCGTCAAACTCTACTACGACTACTCGCTCGGGGCCGGAAACGGCGCCCTACCTGACGGTCGCAGCGTTTCAAGTTTCACCTTCGAACCGCCTTGGCAATCGAGACCCATGCCCCCGAGGGAAAAGTATGCGGTTACAGCCACCGACAAAGAGCTGGGCCTTGTCGCCTGACCATGGAGTAGATAGCCAACACCGGACATTCATGCGCCGATCGGCATCGGACAATATGGGCTCGAGGCAGTCATCCAACGGTTTTTGTCGGATGCCGGCTAAGCGCCGCTTAGCGGCCGTTCGGTCACGAAAAACCGAACTTTCAGCTCTCAATGACTCCTTTGGCCAAAAGCAGACGCTGGTCAAAAATTCGACAATGATCGCTGCGCGGACAAAACGGCAATTTCACCGCCGTTTGAACCATCGCAAAGTCTTTTCACAGCATCAACTTATACCGATCCGCAGTTTGCACCCCAAGTCTCATCTGCTCTTCAGGTTCCGTGTCACAATACTCATGCTGGCGGGGGACACACAACTTCGATCAGAGATGGCCCGTCGCTGGAGAGACCGGCAGAGAGCGCCTTCGCAAAGCTGTCCATGTCATCTGCGCGTGTCCCAGGAACACCGTGGCCTTTCGCCAGAGATACCCAGTCTAGTGTCGGGTTCTCCACGTCAAACATAGCCTGAGCATTCTGACCATAGCTCGCCACACCGACATTTGTGAGTTCATCGCGCAGAATTTGATAGCCGCGGTTTCCAAACACAATCACCGTGACGTCGAGATTTTCCCGCGCCATAGTCCACAGAGATTGTAGCGTGTACATGGCCGAACCATCCCCAGTCAGGGCAATAACTTGTCGGTCCGGGCACGCGATGGCCGCACCCGTTGCGCAAGGCAAACACAGCCCAATCGCTCCGCCGGTGCCAGCGAGTAGATCATGCGGTCGAGCGGTGGCTGTCGGTGGAATGACGTGAAACCCGGACGTCACGGACTCATTACAGATAATCGCGTTTTCCGGGATCAGTGCTGCCAACGCCAAACCAACTTTTTCCAGGGTCAACTGCCCGCTGGGAATGTCCGGCAGATCGAGCGGATGGGTTTCTGCCACCGTTTTGCTTGTGACCCCGACCGCGTCGGCGAGCGCTTGCAACGTCCACTCGATATCATCTGTGGGCGTACACAAGTCGGTAATCGGGCAATACGGAGGTTCGGGTACGCTTGGTTTCCCTGGATAGGCAAAAAAGGCGACTGGCCTGTCTGTGCCAAGCAGAGTGATCGAGGACGTTGCTTCAAGCTGAGCGATCTTGGGCGATATCGGATAGACCAGTTGGTCTAGCTTTGCTGTTCCTGCGCCTTTGGAAATGCGCGGTATCAGAGTATCGGCCAACAACCGGCACCCCGTCGCGGCGGCAATTTGTCCAGCAAGTTCACGCTGCGGTCCAAACAGGGCTGATCCGCCAATCATCAGCACGGCGTTCGGCGTCACAAGACGGGCTGCCGCGGCCTCTATGTCGCCTGTTGACGGTCGATGGAGTCTTACTCTGTTGTCCAAACGGTTAGCCGCTGCGTTGGCTTCGTTCCAAGCTGTGTCGGCAGGCAGAACTAGGGTCGCGATCTGGCCGTTTTGCGCGCGGGCTGCTTGGACCCCTGCCGCTCCATCCGTAGCTACATCGGTGGCATTGGAGGTCACGCGCGTCCAATGACTGACCGCTTGGCTGATACCGAGGATGTCTCCCTTCAAAGGGCTTTCGTACCGGAGGTGATGTGTTGCGTGATCGCCCACGATGTTCACGACCCCAGACCCCGCTTTCCGGGCATTGTGCAGATTGGCAAATGCGTTGCCAAAGCCAGGCGCAAGATGCAGGAGCGTTCCCGCAACATCACGTTTCATGCGAAAATACCCATCCGCCGCACCCGTCGTTCCTCCTTCGAACAGGCAAAGAATGCAATTCATCTCCGGGTGTTCATCCAAGGCTGCGACAAAGTGCATTTCCGAGGTGCCGGGATTTGCGAAGACTGTATCCACGCCATTGTTCAAAAGGGTTTTTACGAGTGCTTGAGCGCCGTTCATTTGTTCCTTAGCCTGATTTCAAGCGGTCATTTGATTATAATGCTCGCACGAAAAGGCTTTCTTTCTAAACATATTTTCCTCTCGGCACGACACTCCGCCGCGAAAGGTACCACAGCCGTTCGCGACGTGGAGCAGTCTCCGGACTTCAGGCTATTCCTTTTGGCGGAGCCAGAATTTGGAGCGAAAGTTTTTGTACTTGAGGTGAGATAGGCACGGCGCGAGCACGTCCGCTTCGGGCTCGAAGCGGTCATTCGCCGCGACCAGCGCGAACGACCGCTCTGCGGGACGAAGCGGACAAATATACCATCCGGCTTTCCACTGCCCGACTCAAGCAGGTAGGCAGCCTCTCAACCCTGTGAGCCAACTAGTCGCTTGCTCTTTGCATCGCGTCTTCGAGCTTTTGAATGTCGGCTTGACTCAACTGGGGCCGGTCGATTTTTATCGTTAGCTTTTCCAGCTTAGCGGTTAGTGGGAAAGGTGGTTGGTAATCGTCGTCGTTAAGGCCAGTCAATGTATCAGAACCTATGTCAAACGCCTCGTCCCACTGAAGGGTCGTGGGAATAGTGTTCTTCATCTTTTGGGTTGCTACGACTTCGCCATCGACTTTCAGCGTCCCGGTGCCACCCTGGCCTAAACCACTGGTGCTTCCATATGCGAGGGTTCCTAGTCCGAGACCGTCATATTTGAAGTCAAACTCCAGAGTGTGCTTTCCGGGTGCCAAGGCCTCTTTGCCTTCCCATTTGATCCGTTCGAGATTCAACATATTCCAGAGAAAGACTGGCTTGCCATCAAGTAGGTAGAAACCGTAACCTGCAAAGCGGCCGCCTGATGTCAAAATCATGCCTTCAGCACCACCTTCGGGCACATCTATCTCTGCTGTAATGGTGTACGAGCTGTTAAGAATACTTGGGGAATCTCCCTGAGGAACCCCAGTCATTGGCCGGACATAGACGAACTCGTTTCGTCCCGCCGCAATGCTTGGCCGAGGCAATGAAATTCTGGACGTGACCGAGGCATCCATCGGGAAGACCTGATACTTATTTGCTTCTTCTATAAATATAGCCTTCAGTTCTTCGATCTTCTCTGGGTGCTGCGCCGCCAGATCATTTCTTTGATTCATATCCGTGGTTAGATCGTAAAGCTCGAGCACTTGGTTGTTCAAAGGGTCAGGGTTTGGCGTCTTTGGCGTTTCCCATGGCATCCGGTTTACTTTGGTGCTCAGTAACCAACCTTCGTGATACAAAGCCCATTGTCCCATCATCTCGAAGTACTGAGTTCGGTGGCGGCTCGGTGCATTCTTGTTTTTCTCATCGAAGGTATAGGCAAAGCTGGTGCCTTCAATTGGAGATTGAACAATCCCGTCGACTTCCAACGGCGCTTCAATTCCGGTGACTTCGAGGATCGTCGGCACGACGTCGATTACATGCATGAACTGATCTCGCTGACCGCCTTTGTCTGCGATTCCGTCAGGCCATGACACCACCATGTTCTGTCGGATGCCGCCAAGCCTGTTTGCATTCTGCTTGAAGTAATCGAACGGAGTATCAAAAGCCCAGGACCATCCTGCCGACATGTGGTTGTAAGTCTCTTCGGTTCCCCAAACATCGTACCACTGCAACTGCGTTTTTGCAGGCATCTCTGCGATACCGTTGAACCAAGCCACCTCGTTCGGTGTCCCCATCGGCCCGCCCTCAGCCGAGGTGCCATTGTCACCGTTGATGTAGAAGATCAGCGTGTTGTCACGTTTTCCAAGGTCCTCTATTGCGTCAATCACACGCCCAATTTCATGGTCTGTATAAGCCGCATAGGCGGCGAACACTTCCACCTGCCGCACGAAGAGTTTTTTCTCGTCGTCTGTCAATTGATCCCACGGCTTGATTTTGTCTGCAGGCCAAGGCGACAGCGTTGCATCTTGCGGGACAAGCCCCAACTTTTTCTGGTTCTCAAAAATTGTCTGCCTAAGTGCTTCGTACCCGCCATCAAACAGGTTCATCGCCTCGATCTTCTCGA
Source organism: Ruegeria sp. AN6 (assembly GCF_056540425.1). Taxonomy (NCBI): domain Bacteria; kingdom Pseudomonadati; phylum Pseudomonadota; class Alphaproteobacteria; order Rhodobacterales; family Roseobacteraceae; genus Ruegeria; species Ruegeria sp. AN6. The sequence goes on along the minus strand of NZ_JBQFWR010000027.1, from coordinate 5,046 downwards.
CCCACTCTTTGGTCGGGTGGTGAGGCGCATGCGTTGCACCGGGCACATATTTGACAAAGAAAGGCTTACTTGGCTCGATTTGGTGCAACCGCGAAATGTGGTCAATCGCATCGTCGGCCATTCCGGTGATCAGGTTCCACTCAGGATCACCTTCAAACGGGTAAATCGGGGTGGTGTTTCGATATAGGTTCGGCTGCCATTGGTTCGCGTCTCCACCAACAAACCCATAAAAGTACTCAAAACCTAAACCAGTCGGCCATTTGTCAAATGGACCAGCCTGGCTCGCCGCAAATGCTGGAGTGTTATGATTTTTTCCAAACCATGAAGTGGCGTAGCCATTGTCTGAAAGTATCCTCCCGATAGTGGCTTTGTTGTCTGGAATAATACTGTTGTAGCCGGGATACCCGGTCGAAGATTCCGAAATCACTCCGAACCCGACCGAGTGATGATTGCGGCCTGTCATCAAGGCTGCCCTGGTCGGTGAACAAAGTGCGGTCGAATAGATGTTCGTAAAACTCAAACCCTCTTTTGCCAATTCATCCATCGTATCAGTCGGGATGACGCCGCCAAAAGTACTAGGAATACCATACCCAGCATCATCCAACATAATGAGGAGGATATTTGGCGCGTTCTCAGGTGGCACGACACGCGGCGGCCACCAAGGGGTTGAATTGGTCGCTTGCTCCTCAATTTTTCCCCCGAACACCGGAGGTTCCGGAGGCAATTGCCTGCCATCAATTGTGGTTGTTCCGTCTGGAGAGCCCACTTGCGATTGGGATAGCGCCAATTCAGTAGTGGAAACGAATGAGACCAAGACTGCTACAGTTAGCTTCAATCTATTGGTTGCAGGCATTTCTAACCCTCCCTCCACATTGACACACGGGATTGCGGTCAACATCATTTCCGACGGTTTCGGGTTTTAGAGCCGTGCTAGACCAAATCCCGTAGTGATATTCATATTCAAGAATGTTCTATGTGTAGCATTAAGTTTCCTTGGCACGGCATTTTTTTTGCGACCCCTATGGGCTCAGAGCGGTCATCTGACAACTTCTGTCAGCCATCAAAGGCCTCCCAGCGCGCCAGAGGTAGGCTAAGCGGACAAAGCCGCCGTTTTTGAATTGATAGCTTTTGGTAGTTTGGCTGGATAAAGTCCTAGGATTAAGAGACCAGTTTTGAAGCTTCAGGGATTTTCCAAGATGCGGTTACAGTACCTTGTTGTATGTATGGCCTTTGTCACAGGGACTGCTTCTTTTGCGCAAGTTGCTCCGCCTGACGCCAGCGATACGTTTTTGAAGGGGCGACCTTATTCACCTTACGCTGATCGCGCCTATCCAGAGAGTGTTTTCTTCGGGGATACACACGTACATACTGGCCTGTCGGCAGATGCGGGAGGCGGTGGAACACGCCTCATGCCACGCGATGCTTATCGTTTTGCACGAGGAGAGCAAGTTACTTCTAACACTGGACAGCCCGTTAAACTGCACCGCCCGTTTGATTTTTACATGATTACTGACCATTCCGACGCGATGGGGGCTATCACGGACATTATTTCGGGAGCCCCCAACATTCTGGCTGACGAGCAAGGCCGCGAGTTTCACAATGCTTTCAATGCGGGTGGCGAAGAGGCCCTTCGTGCGATGCAGCAACTCATTGCGAGTTTTGCCCAAGGTACAGTCTCCCCCGCGCTCAACTATCAAGCCGGCAATCCGGCATTTGCGACAGTTTGGGGTGACATTATCGATGCAGCAGAAGAGTTTAATAATCCCGGTGTGTTTACGACTTTCATCGCTTTCGAATGGACCTCACTTGTCCAAGGCAACAACCTGCATCGCAACGTGATCCTGCGCGATGGGCCTGACATTGCGCGCCAGATACTGCCCTATACAACGACGCCACCGGTAGGCTCATCTAATCCGCGGGACCTCTATGCCTGGCTTCAGAATTTCGAAGACACTACAGGCGGAGATGCCCTCGCGATTGCGCATAATGGCAATCTATCCAATGGTTGGGTGTTTTCACTGGTTGATGACTTTGCAGAGGGCAAACCGCCGTTGGACCGCGCATACGCCGAAGCCCGCGCGAAGTGGGAACCGCTTTACGAGTGGTCCCAAATCAAGGGCGATGGTGAAACGCACCCGCTGTTGTCGACAGAAGATGAGTTTGCCGACTACGAGACATGGGATTTTGGCAACCTTGATGCCAGCGTTACAAAAACGCCGGAGATGCTGCCCGGAGAATATGCACGGTCAGGGCTACTGCGCGGCCTTGCTATTCAGGCTGAACTTGGTGTGAACCCCTACAAGTTCGGTGCCAGCGCGGCCACAGACACCCACACTGGTTTGTCTGCCGTCACAGAAGACAATTTCTTTGGTAAACACACGGCTTACGAACCAAATGCAGAACGTGCAAGCCATGTCGGGAAGTCTTTTTCTGATGGCGATGTAGCTTACTACGGTTGGGGTTACAGTGCCGCCGGATTGACCGCCGTGTGGGCGCGGGAAAACACGCGAACATCTATATTCGACGCAATGGAACGTCGCGAAGCCTATGGCACTACTGGCCCGCGCATGACTGTCCGCTTCTTCGGCGGTGACTATTCCGAAGACGCAATTGCACGGCGTGACCTGGCTCGGATTGGTTACGGTGGAGGGGTGCCGATGGGCGGTGACCTCACCGTCGCTGAAGGCGAGGCGCCGGACTTCTTGGTCTATTCATTGCGTGACCCCGTTGGCGCAAACCTCGACCGCATCCAGATCATTAAAGGTTGGGTTGATGCGGATACCGGTGAGGCGCAGGAGAAAGTCTATGACGTGGCATGGGGTGGAGACAGAAGCCCGGACGAAAATGGTAAGCTGCCAACTGTTGGGAGCACGGTCGACTTGTCCATTCCGTCTTGGACGAACACGATCGGCGCGTCGGAGTTGGTAGCGGTTTGGACAGACCCGGACTTCGATCCCTCGGAACTCGCTTTCTATTATGCTCGCGTGATCGAAATCCCAACACCACGGTGGACTGCTTACGATGCCGTAAAATTTGGGGTCGAGATGAGTTCAGATGTACCGATGACAACTCAGGAACGGGCGTACACTTCTCCTATTTGGTACACACCGAATAACTGAAAGTGAATCGTTTACGCTTGCTGGCTTAAGGCTGCTTTGGGCTCGGAACAGTCGTTCGCTGCGCAGTGCGCCAGTGACCGCTGTGCGGACCTTACGGCCGTTCTAGGGCTCTCATTCGAATAGTCGGTCAGTTGCCAAGGCGGACAGGCGGATAATCTCGGGACTGGTTTTGAAGTACTTGAAAGAGGAAGGTTTGGTCATGGGCAAACCCGGCCTCCTACAGCCCCACAAGCGACATCTTCACCAAGGACCGCACACAGATATACGGCATCCTGACGTCAAGCCCGGGCCATCGGTACGGATCCGAGCTCAACGGAACGCGGAAGTCTGGCTGGGGCAAGGGCCAGAACTTGGACTTCCAGGAGACGCCGGCGTTCCTGGCGCTGCGCGAAGACGCGCCGCTGATCGAGGCGATCGATACCGGGCTCGCCAAAGCCCGCCGTGACGGCCAGATCAGCCGCGATCTCGGGCCCGACATACCCCGTGAGCAGATGGCCTACTGGACGCGCGAGATTTCCGAGATTGTGCTTCTCGACTTCATCTTCAGCCAGCAGGACCGGGTGGGTAACATCGACTTCACGCCCTACTATTACTGGATCGAAAAGGGCGATCTAGAGCACAAGAAGGCAAAGCATCATGAACCGGGTGATGGCGACGTGCCGGCGGGCGCGATGCTTCTCAGGCGCACCAACCTCAACGACAACGATGCGGGGGCGCGGGTGGCCTACGCGAACTTCGCTAAGACGACGCAGATGCTAGAAAAGCTCAGGCACTTCGACGGCAAGGTCTACGAACGCCTCGTGGCGCTCGATCGTGATCTGCAATCGCAGGGGCCAATCTACCAGTGGCTTTCGGCAAGCCTTGGGTTAAAGGACAGAGAGGTCACTCAGGTCGTCAACAACACAGAACTCGCAACCGGCATCCTTCAGGAAGGCTGCAGAGCGGGGCGGTTACGGTTCGATCTGAACCCAAAAGAGTTCTTCCTTACTGGCGACGTCGTGCCTGATGAGATCAATTGTGATCCGGCGTAACCTCGCGATTGGCCTTTTGCTTTGGGCGCTGGCCAGTGATCAGGCGGCAGCGGAGGCCGTTCGGATCGTGGTGATCTCGGATCTGAACGGAAGCTATGGCTCGGTAAAATACGATGCGCGCGTCGGCAAGGCGATTAAGCGGATAATCGAGATTGATCCCGATCTGGTGATTTCGACGGGCGATATGGTCGCGGGACAACGAATTCCCAATTTGTCAGACAAACAGGTCAGGGAGATGTGGAAGGCGTTTCACAAGGCCGTATCAGATCCTTTAGCGGCTGCCGGAATTCCATTTGCGGTCACGCCTGGAAACCATGATGCCTCCGCCTACCGAGGGTTCGAGCGTGAAAGAAAAATATACGCAGAGGAATGGACACCGAGAAAGCCAGACGTCGACTTCCTGGTTTCGGATGACTATCCGTTTTTCTACGCGTTTGAGATGCAGGGCGTAACGTTTGCGTCTTTGGATGCTACGACCCTAGGGCCGCTATCTGGCGATCAGCAGGACCGACTTGTGGAACTGGGTGCAAATGGAGACCCGATTGTCACTTTCAGTCACCTCCCACTTTGGCCCTTCGCGATCCAGCGCGAACGCGAAATCATCGGTGACCCAACACTTGAAAAAATCTATCTGGAAAGCGGGGTCGTTCTGCATCTGTCAGGCCACCATCATGCTTTCTACCCAGGCTGGAAAGACGGTGTGGCTTATGTTTCCCAAGCTTGTTTGGGAGGTGGCCCGCGACGGCTTATTGGTGACAATGCCAAATCACCTCACAGCTTCACTCATGTTACGTTCCAACCAAATGGAGAGTTTGGGATAGCAGTATATCGAGGGCCTGATTTCGAAAAGTCGGTAAATTTCAAGTCGCTTCCGAAAGAGATCAGATCCCCGAATG
>NZ_JBQFWR010000026.1:0-34932 GCF_056540425.1 Ruegeria sp. AN6 | reverse complement strand
CTCCGATGCGTCTCAACCGTCTCTCCGGCCCGTCTCCGCCGTTCCCAGCGTCCCAGCAACCGCCTCAGCAGCGCCGGTGAAGGGCGTTCTAAGTATATCGCCCAGAAGCCGCAAGTGGAAAAATCAAAAAAACAGAAAAAAACACAAATATCAAATTTTAATGCACAAAAACAAACGGTTATGAGAGCAACTCAGCCGCAGCACCCGGAAGTCGCTAACGCCGACCATCGCAAAACAGCGCCATAGATATGTTATTCACACGGTTACCCACAGACTCGCCCACGAGTCAGGCTGAATCGGCCTGTCTAAACCGGATCAGGAATGTTGTGACCGGTAGGCGTAGGACCAGAAGGCCCAGAATAATTGCCAGGTAAACTAACGGCTCGATCTGAAACCCCTTCGCCAGCATCACATAATGAAGCGCGCCCAGAATTGCAGCAGGATAGACCAGACGATGCAATTTGCGCCACCGAGGCCCCATACAGCGAACCGACCAATTGTTGGATGTGATCGCAAGCGGCAGCAACAATACAAAGGCAGCCATACCAACGGTTATATAGGGCCGCTTGATAATGTCCGCCCAGATTTGGCTGGGGATCTGCACGTCCAACAACAACCAGATCAGCAAGTGCAATGCGACATAGGAAAATGTCAGTACACCTATCGCGCGGCGGAACTTCATCAGATTTAGGCCAGCGAAGCGACGCAAGGGCGAAATCGCGAGACCAAGAATCAGAAGCTGCAGCGCCAGCTCGCCAAACTCATGCTCGAGCGCCTCGATCGGCTCGACCCCGAGACCACCGATCATGCCCTGATAGAACAACCAAGGCGCTGGCAGCGCGCCCAACAGATAAACAGCCCAACTGGGAAGCCGTCGCAAGAGGTCATTGAGCCGCCGCATCATCTCAGTAGTTCTTCGCCAGATCCATGCCTTCGTAAAGGCTGGCGACCTCATCTTCATATCCGTTGAACATCAGTGTCGGGATTCGCTTGGCAAACAGACCTCCGCCGATCTGGCGTTCCGAGGCCTGCGACCAGCGGGGGTGATCCACATTGGGGTTCACATTGCTGTAGAACCCATATTCCCTAGGACCTGCCATGTTCCAACTTGTCGGAGGCTGGGTATCCGTCAAGGTAATCCGCACGATTGATTTGATCGATTTGAAACCGTATTTCCACGGTACCACCAATCGCAAAGGCGCGCCGTTCTGGTTCGGGATATCCCTGCCATAGATCCCAGTTGCCATAATGGTCAGCGGGTGCATCGCTTCATCCAAACGCAACCCTTCGCGATACGGCCAATCGAGCACCGGATATGCGACACCGGGCATCTCATCCGGACGATAGGCCGTTTCAAAGGCCACGTATTTCGCGCCATCCTGAACACCAGCCATACCGAGCAAATCTGCCAGTTCGAACCCGTTCCACGGGATCACCATCGACCATGCCTCGACGCAGCGGAAACGATAGATTCGCTCCTCGACCGTCATTTCAGACATGATGTCATTGAAATCATATTCTCCGGGGCGGTCGACCAAGCCGTCGATGGTGACACTCCAGGGTTCGGTCACCAGCGTGTGCGCATATTTCGCCGGGTCATCCTTGCGGGTCCCGAATTCGTAATAGTTGTTGTACGAAGTGATCTCTTCCCAGGTATTCGGCTCAAGCGCCTCGGCCGCTGCGGGGCGTGCAAGGCCCGCCAGCCCGACACCCGCCAAACCGGCCATAACCTGCCGCCGGTTCAGGAACGTCGCCCTTGGGGTGACGTCTGCATGCGTCAGTTTGTTGGTCCAGCGATGCGCCATTTGGTTCTCCGTCATTCATTAACCTCGGAACTGAGGTAAGGTCTGATAGCACAGAGCCAAGGAAACAGGCGTCACGATTGAGCGAACAGATTGTAACGTAAACCGCGCATGCTTTTGCGCGGGAATAACAGTCACCCTATATTCAAGCCGACAACACGGTTTATTTCGCAGCCCAGATTGACCGCCTGATAGGTCGGATAAGGCAGCCGGGCCGAAGTTTCGATATCGCGTCGAACCCAGTCCTGCGCCTCCAATTGCTTGAGCGAGGATGACAATGCACGGTCCGTGACCACCTGAAGATCCGACCTAAGCCCAGAAAAGCGCCGAGGTTGGCGGGTCAACGCCAGTATAGGAACCGTCCAGCTGCGGCGCAGTAGCTTCAATTCGGTATTATCAGGCACCAAAGCCATGATTTCTACCGCTACAGCCGCCGCCTGCACCCCGCCTTTGGTCAAACGGAATTCAGGTCGCAATGGGTGGCCGTGGCCCGGGTTCCGTTCAAGAAAGCCAAGGCTAACCAGATGCTCCAGACTTGCTGCAAATGCCGTCCGGCTTGCCCCAGTCGCGGCGAGTAATGGCGCCTGCCTGCCCGGAACCCCCTGGTGCAACTGCGCAAGAATATTCAGCGACCAGGCCCGAGAGGTAAGCTTGACAAGTGTCTTAATGTCCATAAAGTATAGTTACTTTATTTTAGGACAAAAGGAAAGTTCCATGCCCCTCGTTTCCTTAGAAAACACCATCACTCTTGCCATTTCGGTCAAAGACCGCCACGCCAGCGCACAATGGTACAATGAGAAGCTCGGGTTTGAATTGGTCCATCATATTGATGAGGCGGGTTGGAGCGAGATGTTGACCAAAACCGAGGGCGTGACCCTTGGCTTGGGCGAGCAGGCAGAACCCGCGCCCGGAAACACAGTCCCGGTCTTTGGAGTGGCTGATATCGCAAGCGCACGCGATGCTTTGGAGGGCGCAGGAGTTCGGTTTGACGGCGAAACCGAGACAATCGAGGGGATGGTCAGCACTGCCACATTTTACGACCCGGACGACAATGCAATGATGCTGGCGCAGGACTTGGCCGGACAGGCCTGAACGCTCTCCACCCTTTTTAGCGCCACTACCAAAAAAAGACCCGCCAGATTGGCGGGCCTCTTCAGTTCTTAAGGCTTAGTGAACCACTGCATCGTCTGGGCGTGGGCGTTCGGATGTTCCCAACCGATCGCCGATGATCAATCCATCCGTGCCTGCTGTTACAGGTACAGTCTCACCATCCTTGATCTCACCGGCCAGCAGAGCTTCAGCCAGAGGGTTCTGCAAGGCACGTTGGATCACGCGCTTGAGCGGGCGGGCACCGAAGACCGGATCATAGCCTTCATTTGCCAGCCATTCCTTGGCACCATCGTCCAATGCGAGCTCGATCTTGCGGGCGGCCAGACGTTTCTGAAGACGTGCCATCTGGATATCGACGATGCCATCCATATCGGCCCGCTTGAGGCGGTCAAAGATGATCGTCTCGTCCAGACGGTTCAGGAATTCGGGCCGGAAATGCGCCCGGACCGCATCCATCACATCCCGCCGTGCCTGCGCACTGTCCGCACCTTCCGGCAACTGGCTCAGCGCTTGCGACCCGAGGTTCGACGTCAGGATAATCAGCGTCTGCTTAAAGTCCACGGTGCGGCCCTGACCATCGGTCAGAACACCATCATCCAGAACCTGCAGCAGCACGTTGAACACATCCGGGTGCGCCTTTTCAACTTCGTCAAACAGCACGACCTGATAGGGCCTGCGCCGCACGGCTTCGGTCAGCACCCCGCCTTCGTCATAGCCGACATAGCCAGGAGGGGCGCCGATCAAACGGGCGACCGCGTGCTTCTCCATGAACTCGGACATGTCAATGCGCACCATCGCGTTGTCGTCGTCGAACAGGAAGTTCGCCACGGCTTTGGTCAGTTCGGTTTTCCCCACGCCGGTGGGCCCGAGGAACAGGAACGAGCCCAACGGGCGGCCTTCGTCATTCAGGCCAGCACGGGCACGGCGCACGGCATTGGCCACGGCGGTGACCGCCGCATCCTGACCGATCACGCGCGAATGCAGATCGTCTTCCATCCGCAGCAGCTTCTCACGCTCACCTTCCAGCATTTTCGAGGTCGGGATACCGGTCCAGCGCTCCACGACGGAAGCGATCTGTTCAGGGCGCACCGTTTCCTCTGCCATCATGGCGTTGCTTTCGGCGTTCTCGGCCTCGGTCAGCTTTTTCTCAAGCTCGGGGATAACGCCATAGGACAGCTCCCCGGCTTTCGCCAGATTACCTTCGCGCTTGGCGATTTCCAGATCAGCGCGCGCCTTGTCGAGCTGCTCTTTAAGATCACGCGCACCCGCCAGCTTATCCCGTTCGGCCTGCCACTGAGCGGTCATCTCGGCGGATTGCTCCTGCAGATCGGCAAGGTCCTTTTGCAAGGTTTCCAAACGATCCTTGGAGGCCGCGTCATCTTCCAGCTTCAGCGCTTCTTCCTCGATCTGCATCTGCAGGATCTGACGATCCAACTGATCGAGTTCCTCGGGCTTGGAATCCACCTCCATCCGCAAACGCGACGCCGCCTCATCGACCAGGTCGATTGCTTTGTCGGGCAGGAACCGGTCGGTGATGTAGCGATGCGAGAGCGTCGCCGCCGAGACCAGCGCCGAGTCGGAAATACGCACACCATGGTGCAGCTCGTACTTTTCCTTGATGCCGCGCAGGATGCTGATCGTGTCCTCGACCGTTGGCTCGGTGACCATCACAGGCTGGAACCGGCGCGCAAGGGCCGCGTCTTTTTCGACGTACTTGCGATACTCATCCAGCGTGGTCGCGCCGATACAATGCAGCTCCCCCCGGGCAAGCGCAGGCTTGATCAGGTTGGCAGCATCCATCGCGCCGTCGGACTTACCCGCGCCGACCAGCGTGTGCATCTCGTCGATGAACAGGATGATTTCACCGGCGGCCTCGGTCACTTCGGTCAGAACAGCCTTCAGGCGCTCTTCAAACTCTCCACGGTACTTCGCACCAGCGATCAGCGCCCCCATGTCGAGCGCAAGCAGCTTTTTGTCCTTCAGCGATTCAGGGACGTCGCCGTTGACGATGCGCAGGGCCATACCCTCGGCAATCGCGGTCTTACCGACGCCGGGCTCCCCGATCAGAACCGGGTTGTTCTTGGTGCGGCGCGACAGAACCTGCATCGAACGGCGGATTTCCTCGTCCCGCCCAATGATCGGGTCGATCTTGCCTTCAGCGGCCGCTTCGGTCAGGTCGCGCGCGTATTTCTTAAGCGCGTCATAGCCCTCTTCCGCTGAGGCGGTGTCAGCGGTGCGCCCCTTGCGGATGTCGTTGATCGCCTCATTCAGTTTCTGGGCCGATACTGCACCGGCCTCCAAAGCCTCTTTGGCTTTGGATTTCACCATACACAGCGCCATCAAAACGCGTTCGACCGGCACAAAGCTGTCGCCCGCCTTGGTGGCGATCTTCTCTGCCTCGTCCAAAACCTTGGCAGTCTGGCCATCCATATAAATCTGGCTCGCGTCGCCGCTGACCTTTGGGATCTTGCCCATTGCAGCGTCCAACGCCTCAACCACACGGTTCGGTGCGCCGCCAGCGCGTGTGATCAGGTTGCTCGCCAGCCCCTGATCGTCATCCATCAATGCTTTCAGAATATGTGTGGGTTCCAGCCTTTGGTGCCCCTCACGCAGCGCAATGGTCTGCGCCGCTTGCACGAATCCCCGTGCCCGCTCGGTGAACTTGTTCAAGTCCATAGCATTCTCCTTTTCTTAAGCGCCCCGTTTTGAAGCGCCCGCTTGGCGGCACGCGTCGGTCTGGGCCTCACATTCAATTTGGGAAATGTCTTTTCCCATTCAAGGGGCTAGAGCAGATAATTCGGCGTCACCCGCGCGGAATGGAATAGACGGAATATCCGCCGGTTTGGCCCATCAATTCAGCATCATACATTTCAACCAAAGATTGCTCGGCACTGCTGCCTGTGGGGCATGAAACCAGATCAGCTGTATGATCGAGGAAATTGCCGGTATAGGCTGTCTCCCCTGTCAGTTGGCACCAGTCGCCTTCCGATCGATACCCACGCACCAGCAGAAGATTGTCATTGGTTGGAGCCGGTGCAGCACCAGTTTCGGGCGGATCACTCTGAGGCGCGTCTTCGCATGCGGCCAACATCAGTGCCACGCCAAGTAGAATTACTTTTTTCATCTTTTTTATCCCTGTTCTGAACGTTTGCACATTAGCACATTGCGCAATTTAGTACGTGAACCGCTTCACCTCAGGCTTCGCGCATAGACAGATCGCTCCGAACCCGTTAGGACGCACACGTTTGCCAAAAAGGAGCCCCCTATGTCCGATGACCGCCTGATCGTAGCCCTCGATGTCCCAAACGCCCTGCAGGGTCTGGCCATGGCTGAGCGGCTGGGGGATGCTGTTTCGTTTTACAAGATCGGGCTGGGGATGCTGACCGGCGGCGGGCTGGCATTGGCCAACGAACTTAAACAGGATCACGGCAAGCGCATATTTTTGGACATGAAGCTGTTCGATATCGGCAATACTGTTGAAAATGCGGTACGCGGGTTGGCGCAGTTTGACTTGGACTTCCTCACCGTTCATGGCGACCCGCATGTGGTGCGCGCCGCAAAGGAAGGTGCAGCGGGCAAAGACCTGAAGATTTTGGCGGTCACCGTCCTGACATCCCTGAACAGGGACGATTTGGATGCGAGTCTTCTGAAAGCGGGCGACGTTCAGGACCTTGTGGTTGAACGTGCAGCCAAGGCATTTGAGGCGGGGGCCGATGGCGTCATCGCCAGCCCTCAGGAGGCTGCTCTGATCCGGGCCCTACCCCAAGCTGAAGGCCGCCTGATTGTCACGCCTGGAGTGCGCCCGGCTGGCGCTGCACATGGCGACCAGAAACGAGTCGCAACCCCTGCCAGCGCAATTGGAGACGGCGCGGACCACATAGTTGTGGGTCGTCCGATCTATGAGGCGGAGAATCCACGGGCCGCCGCAGAAGCCGTTCTGAACGAACTAATTTCTTAGCCGCGGCACTGTCTGAGCAACCGGATTAATGCAGAATAGAGGACAAGTTCGACCTGCAACCAGTTGACCTTACGTCAATTTTCACTGCAGCCGCGCCAAATCGCCCCTGTGCCCGAAAACACACATGAAAAATACGAGTTTATTGCACGATTGGCTTGAAGGTATCGAAATGGGCGAATTTGCGCGATTCTGGGCTTGAGACACTCCCCAACGGGCCATCTCTTCCTGAGGTCCGTTTCCTCCCCCCGCACCAGCGGGGGGCTTTCTTCTGAGAACAACAAACCCTTTTCCACTACCCAAGTTCGGTAAGGTAATCCTTTAGACGGGCAACGAAATTGGGTATGGCAAGTGGGTCGGCCAAATAATCTTGAGGGTGCATCAGGCACCATCCCTGCCCTTCGTCACCAAATTGGACAAGATGCACATCCTGAGCTGGGCGTCGGGCAACAAAGAACCAGCTTTGATCGTATTGACGGGCCCATACAAGATCAGTTTCCGACAAGCTCAGCCCAACTTCTTCGACCGTCTCTCGCAACGCACATTCTATGGGGGATTCGCCCTCCTCTCGCCCTCCGCCGGGGAAATCGAAATGCCCGGGAAAGGGGATATCATCTTTTGGGTCTCGCAAAATCACAAGCAATTCGTTCCCGAGGAACAGCGCAGTTTTGGCCCCCGTGAAATCCATCAATCCCCTTTTTATTCCGGCCCAATCGAGATAGATTCTAACCGACCCAGAGACTTCGCCAAGTCGAAACTGGCCCGAAAGAACCTGTAATGCCTGCCATCTGTCGCGATTGCTTAAATCAAATAGAGCAGAGCAAGCGCTGCACATACTGTGGTAGCCCACGATTGAAATCGCACCCCGAGCTGTTCGATCTAACCATCGCCCACATGGATTGCGATGCCTTCTACGCATCTGTCGAAAAGCGCGATAATCCCGAACTGGCAGACATGCCGGTGATTATCGGGGGTGGAAAGCGCGGGGTGGTATCGACCGCGTGTTATGTCGCACGTATACGCGGCGTGCGATCAGCGATGCCGATGTTCAAGGCACTTCAGCTGTGCCCCGATGCGGTCGTGATCAAACCGCGCATGTCGGTTTATGCCAGCGTTTCACGCCAAATCCGGGAGATGATGGACGAATTGACGCCTGTTGTGGAACCGCTGTCACTGGATGAGGCGTTTATGGACTTGTCGGGCACTGAACGACTGCATGGTGCGCCACCAGCTGTAATGCTGGCACGGCTGGTCAGACGAATGAAGGATGAACTTGGCTTGACAGGCTCAATCGGTCTTAGCCACAACAAGTTTTTGGCCAAGGTAGCTTCAGATCTGGACAAACCGCGCGGGTTTTCGGTGATCGGCAAGGCTGAAACAGCTGAATTTTTGCACGAAAAACCTGTGAGGTTGATCTGGGGAATTGGCCCGGCAGCGCAGGAATCGCTGGATCGTGCAGGAATTCGAACATTTGCCGATCTTCTGCGCTGGGATCAGGAGGCACTGACCGCCCGGTTCGGATCGATGGGCTATCGGTTATGGCATCTGGCCCGAGGGCAGGATAAGCGGCGCGTCTCTGCGCATGAACCGATGAAGTCGATAAGCAACGAGACCACGTTCTTTGAAGACACCGCCAGCATCGAAATATTAGACGGACACCTGTGGCGCATGTCCGAAAAAGTGGCCGATCGCGCCAAAGCCAAGGGATTGGCGGGTCGGATTGTGACGCTGAAACTGAAACAAGCCGATCACAAAGTCATTACCCGGCGCGTGTCATTGCGCGACGCGACACAGATCGCGGACAGGATATATCGCACGGCGCGCGGATTGTTCGATCAGGTCGGGGATCAGGGCCCGTATCGCCTGCTTGGATGTGGCCTATCCGATTTGTGCACCGAGGATCAGGCCGATATTTCGGGTGATTTGCTAGATCCTGGTGCCACACGCAGATCCCGGGCTGAACGGGCCACAGACGATATTCGCCGCCGATTTGGTAGTGATGCGATCGTTAAGGGACGCGCGCTGCGCTAAGGCTATTCGGCAGCCAGCGACAACGGCTCGGACCCTATGGAGGCAATCTTGCCGGAGACCTGCCGCAGTACCTCACGGAACGACTGAAAGTTGCCGTTTGGCTGAATTGTATCTTCGTCCATATAAAGAGAGCGGTCGATCTCGATCTGGATCGCGTGTTGCTGCCGGGTTGGGCGGCCATAGGTCTGAGCGACATAGGCCCCTGCGAAAGGCGCATTACGTGCCACATTCAGGCCCGCATCTGTGAACGCAGATTCAATCTGATCGACGATCAACCCCGAGGCAGCAGCACCAAACCGATCACCCAGAACGATCTCGGGGCGTGTACTGCCAGAGCCGCCGGCCATTGCGACCGCCTCATGCGGCATCGAGTGGCAATCGATCAGGATCGCTTGCCCGAACATCTCGTGCGATTCGGACAGAAGGGATTTCAGTTTTTGGTGATAGGGCCGCCAGTAAGTGTCGATCCGCAGGCGCGCTTCGTCCATCGTCAACTTACCACTGTAAATCGCGCGCCCATTGGCGACCACGCGGGGGATCACGCCCAGCCCCGAAGCCACACGCGGATTGTGCCCGTGACGGCGCGCGCCCTGAATCAGCGCCGGATCCAGTTCATCAGCACTGCGATTCAGGTCCAGATAGGCGCGTGGCATGGCCGCGGCGAGGAATGGCGCTCCGGATTCCGGGGCCGAGTCGAATAGCTGATCGACATAGGCATCCTCGGAAGACCGAATCATTTTACGGTTCAGTACAGACCGTTTAAGCAACGATGCGGGATATGCCCGACCGCTATGCGGAGAGGCAAACACCACGCATGAGGTACGCTCTGCGGGCATATCCAGAACATAGGCTGCATTGGTCGCGGCGTTGGGCATGGGCTCTCCGTTCGTTCGCATTGAACATAGACCGGAAAATAGTTCTGCCAAACCCCTTGATCCCCCTAACGACTCCTTTTATAGACCCCGCTACCGGCGCGGGGTTCCGCGCCCCATTTCGTTATGGGGTAGGCCAAGCGGCGGTTTCATGGGCGGTTAGCTCAGCGGTAGAGCACTTCGTTGACATCGAAGGGGTCACAAGTTCGATCCTTGTACCGCCCACCATGAATTCACTGCTTCGGATTTCCGGGGCACCCGATTAACCCAGGCGCTGGCCACGTCCTTGATGAAGGCGCCGCAGATTGGAGACAGACCATGAAGGTCAAGAACTCGCTCCGCTCGCTCAAGAACCGGCACCGTGATTGCCGGGTTGTGCGTCGCAAAGGCCGCGTCTACGTGATCAACAAGACGCAGCGCAAGTTCAAAGCTCGTCAGGGCTAAGAACTGCACATATCCGAATAAGAAACCGCGCCTTTGAGCGCGGTTTTTTGTTTAGGGGTGAAGTGATTTGTGCGCCGCCTGGGTTAAGAGAGTTTGGCCGAGTGCCAGACATGCTTGACCGTCATGTAGTTCTCCAACCCTTCGGTTCCGCCCTCACGGCCATAGCCGCTGGATTTCACACCACCAAAAGGCGTTTCGGGCATCGAGGCTTCGAGCGTGTTGATCGACAGATTGCCCACCTCGACCTCATCGATCAAACGGTCGATATAATCTGCACGATTGGTGAAGGCATAGCCTGCCAATCCATAAGGCACCGAATTTGCCTGCTCAATCGCATGATCCAATGAAGTGACCGGATTGATTACCGCGACCGGACCAAAAGGTTCTTCCCGCATGATACGCGCTTTGTCGGGCACATTCAGTAAGACTGTGGGCTGAAAGAAGTAGCCTTTGTCATCATGTTTGGCTCCGCCCGTCGCAACCGTCGCGCCCTTTGCGCGGGCGTCTTCCACCAGTTCTGTCAATGCAGGTACCCGGCGATCATTGGCCAGTGGCCCCATCTCAACATTTTGGCCCATCCCGTTGCCGACAACAGTTGCAGCGGCGCGTTCAACGAACGCGTCTGAATACGCATCGAAGATGCTTTCATGGGCAAAGAACCGAGTCGGTGATGTACAGACCTGCCCGGCGTTGCGCATCTTTCGAACCGCGCTTGATACACCTGCCGCCCGAACATCGGTATCTTCGCAAACAATTACGGGCGCATGGCCACCCAGTTCCATCAGCACCTGCGTCATATGTTCGGACGCAAGCGTGGTCAGATGGCGGCCCACTGCTGTCGAACCGGTAAAAGCCACAAGCCGGATCGGTTCCTGCGGGATCAAGTGGCCAGAGATTTCTGCTGGGTTGCCGAACACAAGATTCAACACACCCGGAGGTAATCCAGCGTCGTCAAAGGCCTTTGCGATATGGATCGCACCCGCCGGTGTTTCTTCGGCCGCTTTCAAGATGATCGAACAACCTGAGGCGAGCGCACCAGCGATTTTCCGTGCCGGCTGGCTCATAGGAAAGTTCCAAGGTGAAAACGCGGCGACCACACCGATGGGCTGGTGATGTACCGCGAACTTATGACCCGGCGCAGCGGGTATGATCCGTCCATAGGTGCGCATTGCTTCGCCCGCGTCCCATTCAAAGAACTCGGCCCCTCGGATCACCTCAAGTCGGGCCTGTTTCAGCGGTTTGCCATGTTCCAAAGTGATGGATTGAGCGATCTCCTCCTGGCGCTCCCGCATCAGTGCAGCAGCACGCAGGATCGTATCAGCACGTTCGCGTGGTGCGGTGCGGCTCCAGATCTTGAGGCCTTTGACAGCCGCATCAAGCGCATCATCCAGATCGCTTTTGGACGCACAGGGAAGACGTGCGATTTCTTCTTCGGTCGCCGGGTTCACGACAGGCACATCCTGGCTGGTCGTGCGCCATTTTCCTGCGATGAACAGCTTAAGCTCAGGATACATGTAATTGATGCCTCCGAATTAGGACCCTTTCAACTCATGCAATGGCTGACATTACTTCAAGTGAATTGGATGAATACTGATATCAAATTGGCGAATACCTGATCCTATTTCTGTTGCACTGCTTGGTGTAGCGCGGCTTTGAACGCCCGGCCTGCCGGGGACAGATCGGCATCGGCACGAAATGAAACTCCGATGGGCCCCTGACCAAAGGGTGCGTCCCAATCCAACGGTGTCAGATACCCGTGGGCAACGTCCTGCGAGACAACTTCGGCCGGCATAAGCCCAATCAAATCGCGCGATTGCAGCAAAGCCCGGTTGGTTAGATAGGACACGGATTCTATCATCACCGGCGGCACATATTGTTGCTGACCAACGAAGAAATGGTCGAGCTGTCGTCTGAGTGTGGTTTCCAATGGGGGCACAATCCAGCCAAAAGGCTTGGTCTGGGCAAACGAGATGTTCTTACGCCAGGCAAGGGGGTGCTGATTGCCAACAACTGCAAGTATGTGATCCTCGAACAGTTTCTCCTGCCTGATCTTGTCACGGTGTCGGTGCGAGGGCAGACGTCCTACCACCATATCGATTTCACCTGACAGCAATCGGGGCATCAGAACTTCGTTCGTGCCCTCATTGATCTTGATTGCCACGTTCGGGCGATCGGCCAACAATATTTCAATTGCCGTTGGCAGCAGGCTGGTCGAGGCGGCGAGCAGAGTACCCACAACCACACGCCCCGAATTTCCTTCATTCAGGTCATCAAGTTCCTGCGCTGCGTTTGAGACTTGTGCAAAGATCAGCTTGCCATGACGGATCAGGGTCTCTCCGAACACAGTTGGGATGACACCGCGATTGGTTCGGCTGAATAGTTTGACCTCAAAGTCTAGTTCCAGATCCTGAATCATCTTGGTAGCGGCGGGTTGCGAAATGCCCAGCTCGCGCGCGGCATTCTGGATATTGCCGTGTGCGCCTACGGCAACAAGCAAGCGCAACTGACGCAATTTCAGCCGAGTCAGGGCGCGGTCGACGATGCGTGAATGACGTCCCACCATGATCAGAGTACGACCGGACTTGAAATCTCTTCGAGTTTCGAGATGACACTCATCGCGGCCAGTGCTGAGCTGCGCGGATTGTCAGGCAGGGAATTTCCGCTGATCTGAAACTGGAACTGCCCGAAATCGCCTTCTGCTTCGATCTCGTGGATGTTGCGCGTGATCGATGGGTCAGCGATCAGACGGACCTGCGTTTGGTCGAAACCCAGCCCTGCCAGCGCAACCGCCGCCGCAACATTCGCGTTTTTAGGATATCTCAGTGCAGCCTCTCGGGCGGTGCCGTTGAAATGCGTTTCCGCGATTGTCAGAGCCTCCAGGCCCAGTTTGTCCGCAGCCGGTGAACCCATCCAACCCAGTGGCGGTTTCCGCCCGACATAGGTGACTTTTTCCAGCTTGCCCGTCGCGGCGGCACTAAGGCAATCGAGCGCTCCGATCGCACCGCTGGCCAAATGCAGCTTTGCCCCACCTTCCCGTGCGGCCGATGCCAACGCATCTGCCACCCGCTGGTCCGCCAGTGCGCCAATGGAAACGGTAACCAGATCGAGGCCGCAAGCCAGAATCTGAGGCCCGTACTCCTCCAGTGCCCGATGGCCCGCGCAATCAATCACCAGTTCCGTATTCGCCGAGAGCTTCGAAACCGAATCTACAAACAGTTCCGGATTTTGCGAAACGCTGCCCGATCTCACCAGCACCGCGCAAACCGAATGTCCCCGGGCCTGAACCGCGTTCGAAACATATTGCGCAATTGCGCCTTTACCAATCAATCCGATCTTCATGCGGCAAGCCTACTCCAGCGCTAAAGTTTTCCAAATTGATAATCCATGGATATTCTATTTTCCGATACCCAATTCCCGGCTTTCGCATTGGATCAGGTGGAATGATCGGGCTTTCATGATGCGGTCAACCGGAAGGCCCGTCCAATATGAAATACTCCAAGCACGATGCAAAAGCCTATGCGCGCGAACATATGACAGGAATTTGGGCAGCAGCCCTGAATCCGTTCAATGACGACCTTACGCTGGATGAGGCGGGGTTGAGGTCGAATATCCGGCACTGGATTGACGATCTGGGTATTCAGGGCCTGTTTGTAGCGGGCAAACAAGGCGAGTTCTTTTCGATGAGCCTTGAAGAGCGCAAACGAAACTTTGAGGTAGCCGTCGATGAATGTGCGGGCAGGGCCGGTGTGATCGTTTCAGTCTCGGATCAGAACATGGACACAGCGCTGGACCTGGCACGCCATGCGCAGAATTGCGGTGCCGACTACGTCGTTCTGCATGCGCCCGTTCTGAGTTTTGTTCAGGACCGCGGAGAGGTTCTGTACCAGTATTATAAACGGTTCTGCGACGAGCTTGATATTGGAATCGCGATGTGGAGCCATCCGGACAGCGGATATCTCATGCAACCCGAGGAATGCGCGCGGATTGCCGATCTGCCCAATATCGTTGCGATCAAATACTCGGTTCCGCGCGAGATGTACGTGAAGCTGACCCATATGGTCGGCGACAAGATTCAAGTCTCTACCTCAGCCGAACATGAGTGGCTGGATAACATCCTCGAACTGAACTGGAAACTGTACCTGTGCTCGTCACCACCCTACCAATTGCAGAGCAAAAACGACCAGCGGATGAATGAATACACGCGGCTGGCCTTTGCGGGCAAAGCAGATGAAGCACGCAAGGTGTTCGACAGCCTGAACCCAGTGCGGGACGCAATGAAGCGTACCCGGCCTGCGGACAAACCCACCGCCTTTGGCAAATACTGGCAGGAACTATTGGGGCAAACTGGCGGGCGGGTGCGGCCCCCGATGTTAGAACTGACAGAGGTCGAAAAAGAGATCATTCGCAATGGGTTCGAAGAAAGCGGCCTTAAGGTTTAGCCCGATGGATATAAGCAAATCAGATATCTAAATGCAGATAATTTCTTTGCGGTTATGGGAAAACAGGCCAATCTTCTACTAACAGGGAGTGGGATATGTCGAAGTTAAGAGCATTCAACTTTCAGAAATGGATCGACGAACACCGTCACCTGCTGAAACCGCCTGTCGGCAATCAACAGATCTGGGAAGATGCCGACCTGATGGTCACTGTGGTTGGTGGACCGAACAAGCGGACCGACTACCATGACGACCCGGTCGAGGAGTTTTTCTACCAGCTAGCAGGTGACATGGTATTGAAACTATTTGATGGGAATGAGTTCTACGACGTCCCGATCCACGAGGGCGAGATTTTTCTGCTGCCGCCCCATGTACGTCATTCTCCGCAGCGCCCTCAGGAAGGCTCCATCGGGTTGGTTATAGAACCCAAACGGCAGACAGGTGAGCTGGACGCTATCGAGTGGTACTGTTTTGAGTGCGGATCGCTCGTTCATCGGGCCGAGATGCAACTGCAGTCCATCGTCAAAGACTTGCCGCCAGTCTACGAAAAATTCTATGCATCGGAAAACGACCGAACATGCCCGCAGTGCCAGACCGTGCATCCGGGCAAAGAGCCGCCAGAAGGCTGGGTCACACTCTGACACCAACAATAAAACAGGGAAACACATGAGACATTTTGCTAAGATCGCCGCATCTGCAGCCGCGCTGGCTGTGACATCGCTGGCCGCCAATGCAGATGAATTCCGTCTGGGCCTAATTACTCCACCCCCGCATATCTGGACCAAAGCAGCAGAGTCCTTTGGGGCCGAGTTGAATGAAGCCAGTGGTGGCGCCCATTCCGTTTCGGTTTTTCCGGCCCGCCAGTTAGGGAACGAGGCCGAGATGTTGCAGCAGCTTCAGACCGGTGCGCTTGACATGGCATTCATGACGGTGGCCGAGGTATCGAACCGCGCGCCAGAATTGGGTGCGTTTTACGCCCCCTACCTGGCGGATGATATTGGCCATGCCGGGCGTATCCTGCGTTCGGATACCGCCAAATCAATGCTGGAGCCCCTGCCCGGTCAGGTTGGCGTCGTGGGCGTTGGCTACGGTATGGCTGGCCTGCGCCAGATCGTCAGCCGGGGTGAAGTGTCATCAGCCGACGACTTGTCAGGCCTGAAACTTCGGATCACGCCCTTCACGCCGATCCTTGATTTCTACAACGCAGTTGGGGCTGCTCCAACTCCGATGCCCCTACCGGCGGTCTACGACGCGTTGGCGAATGGTCAGGTCGATGCCATCGACATGGATGCCGAATTGATCTGGGTTCTGAAATACTATGATCACGCCGATACGATCGTGCAGTCGGACCACATGATGTTCCCAATGGTCGGTCTGGTTTCGGCCAAGGTCTGGGCCGGTCTATCTGATGATGATCGCGCAATGATTGGCGATCTGATGGCCAAGCATGTGGACAGCACCATCGATGCCTATGTCGCCAACGAGGCCAAGTGGCTGGATCAGATCGAGGGAACCGGCAAGGCCTACAAGAAAGTGGATGCCTCGTTCTTCGGCGATGCCATCGAGGAATGGAACGGTATCTGGTCGGAAAAAACCTCATCCCTTGACGCATTGCGGGCGACTGCGGCAGAAACCAAATAAAGGTGAATACATCAAGGAAAGGGCGTAGGTCGATCCTGCGCCCTTTTTCATAGGGGATCAGCGATGTTGTACCGGCTGTCAGCCGCCTGGGCGCGAGTAGAGTTGTGGTGTGCCGCAGGCTTGGCGGTCTGCGTGACCCTGTTGATCTTGCTGAACGTGGTGACACGCACAGCAGGAAACGCGCTTTTCTGGGTGGATGAGTTGGCGATCTATGCGATGGTCTGGATGACGTTTCTTGGCGCATCAGCAGCACTGCATCACCGCAATTCGGTCTCGATTACGCTCGTTGTTGATCTGGTACCACCTCGTATCAGGGCAATCATCGGCAAGGTGGTGGATCTGGTTGTATTCGTTTTCGCAGCCGCGATGCTGTACTTCTGCTGGCGCTGGTTCCTGCCTTTGGACATCGCGCGCGCTGGATTCGATACGGTGGCGTTTCAAGGTAATACATTTAACTTTATCTATGCCGAGCCGACCCTGACCCTTGGGCTGCCGAAATATCTGTTCTGGCTGGTCATGTGGCTGTTCGCGCTGGGGGCCACATTGCATTCCACGATGCACCTGCTGGCTTGGCAAACTAAGGGCGCGCAATCATGAGCCCGATTGTCTTTCTGGCCGCACTGCTTTTGTCGGTTCCCGTCGCCATCGTTCTTGCAATTACGGCGATCTGGTACATCTGGGAGAGCGGTAATACTGTTCTCTATGACAGTTTTGCCCAGAAGATGTTTGGCGGGCTGGAGAATTATGGCCTGCTGGCGATTCCCCTGTTCATGTTAACCGGAGAACTGATGAACGAAGGCGGCATGACGCGTCGCCTGGTTGCTTTGGCGCGTGTGTTTGTGGGCGGGTTCCGAGGTGGGCTTGCCTATATCAACCTGTTAGCCAATATGTTCATGGCCGCCATCATTGGCTCTGCTACCGCGCAGATTGCCGTAATGTCGCGCGCCATGGTCCCCGCGATGGAAGAAGAAGGTTATGACAAAGGCTTTGCCGCCGCGACCACAGCGGCGGGAGGCCTGCTGGCGCCCGTTATTCCGCCCTCAATGATGTTTGTCATCTTCGGAGTTCTGGCTCAGATCCCGATTGGCGACATGTTCATCGCAGGAATCATTCCGGGGCTACTTCTAGCCGGAGCCTTTGCGCTGGTGATCACTTTGATTGGGTGGTCGCAGCAGTTTCCCAAGGGCGTCTGGATGTCACGCCGCGACACGATGCGCGCTCTGATCGCTGCCCTGCCCGCCCTACTGATCCCTGTTTCGATTATCGGAGGCATCCTGTTCGGCATCGCCACGCCAACCGAATCCGCCGCCATTGCCTCGCTGATCGCATTTCTGGTCGGATGGTTGATCTACGGCGATCTTAAACCTCAAAACTTGGGCGAGATGTTCAAAAGAACTGCCTCAAACGCGTCGATGATCCTGTTCATGATCGCCGCCGCCAGCGTTTTCGGCTGGGTTATTATCTACGAAGAAATCCCCCAACATCTGGCAGGTTTGATCACCTCAATTACATCCGATCCGTTTTTGTTTCTGCTGATCGTCAATCTCGCCCTGCTTTTGGTTGGAATGGTCATCGACGGCATCGCAGCGATCATTCTAATCACACCCATTCTTTTGCCCATCGCAACCGGATCCTATGATATCAGCCCATATCAATTCGGTGTTGTCGTTTGCCTGAATCTGGTTCTGGGCCTGCTGACGCCACCTGTCGGAATCGGTCTCTACATCGCGTCCACAATGAGCGGCACGAGCCCGGGGGCTATTCTCAAATCTCTTTGGCCCTTTCTAATCGCTGTTGCCACCGTTCTGATCCTACTGAGCTACGCTCCAATACTGTCGACGGCTTTGATATAGCCCGTTCTACCCGGTTAGGTCTTTGTTGGGTGGTTCATCATCGTTTCCAACCCCGTGTACCGCAGAACGATTTTTACAAGAATAGCGGCCCATTCTTGATCCAATCCTTGGTTAAAATCACCTTGCGATAATCAATAGTATTCATAATTATACAACCGCATAACAATGGCATTTCATGGATTGGAAATGATAACCCAAGGTCGGAAATTCACGCGTCAATCCGCCGAATCTCGACGTGAAGCCCTGATTCAGGCGACGTTGGACCTGATTGCGGAGATAGGTTTACACGGCGCAACTGTCCGCGAAATTGCCGCTCGCGCAAACGTTACGCAGGGATTGATCCGGCATTATTTTTTATCGAAAGAAGAGCTGATTCAGGCCGCTTATGAACATCACATGAACGCTCTGACCGATCAAACTACAGCCGCGGCAGGTGATGGAACCGCAGTGTCTCAGCTAACCAATTTTGTGATTGCGTCGCTACAGCCTCCGGTAGTTGATCCGGCTGCCCTTGCGTTATGGGCCGGGTTTCTGAACCGGGTGCTCCATGACCCCAAAATGCAGTGCATCCACCAACAGACCTATACCTATTTTCGCGACCAACTTGAGAAACAGATCGTTGCGGCATTGAACGAATCCGGACGTTCGGTCAAAGCATCCGAGGCAACTCAACTAGCGATCGCCTGCAACGCGGTACTTGATGGGCTTTGGCTTGAAGGTAGCGCCATCCCGGACGCTTTCTCTGATGGGCAACTGGCGCAGATTGGGCTGACAGCCATCAGTGCGATCATCAGAATTCCATTAACCAAAGAAATGAGGCAGCCTTGAGAACCACTGACGTAACTAAGCGGCTCGCCGACTTGGGAGGGGCGAAATGGGGTGTACACCTGAAAGCACGAGAGCTTATCAAAACTGGTGCGCATATCGTCGAGATGACGATTGGCGAACCAGACGTCCCTGTTCCAGATACACTGATTGAAGCCACCGTATCTTCGCTAAGGGCTGCGCGCACTGGGTATTCCAATGGCCACGGTGAACCTGGTTTACTTACAGCGATTGCCGAACGCTACACAGCCAACCGCGGGCGAGTTTTTGAACCCGAGAATGTTTTGTGCTTCCCCGGAACCCAAACCGCATTGTTTGCAGTAATGGCCGGGGTGGCTCAGACCGGAGACGAGGTTCTTGTCGGGGATCCGATGTATGCGACTTACGAAGGGGTTATTCGCGCGTGTGGCGCCGACGTGGTGCCCGTTCCGCTTCGACCCGAATGCGGATTTCGCATGCAGGCGCAGGACATCGCGCCGCGGATAACATCGCGCAGTCGTGCTATTTTACTAACCACACCACATAACCCCACAGGTGCAATTCTGACCGAGGCAGACATTGCCGAGATTGGACAATTGGCGATCAAACATGATTTGTGGATTATCTCTGACGAAGTCTATGAAGAACTCGTCTATGAAGGCGCGAGATTTTTTTCGCCATTAGCTATGTCGAATCTGGCTGATCGCGTTATCGCAGTTTCTTCGATCTCGAAATCACATGCGGCCCCGGGGTTCCGTAGCGGTTGGTGTGTCGGACCCGTCTCATTTTGTGAGGCTTTGCTGCCTTTTTCCGAAACCATGCTGTTCGGGAACCAGCCTTTTATTGCAGACATGACAGAACTGGCGATCCGAAGCGGTTCTGAAGTGGCCCCTGAAATGGTTGAACGATTTGCGTCACGCGCCACCCTGTTGGCCGAGCGACTGCGCGCCGAAACGAAGCTGATAGTACACCGGCCAGAGGCAGGGATGTTTGCACTTATCAACGTCTCAGCCACTGGTCTAAACGGAGAGGCCTACGCCTGGGACCTATTGCAAGCTGGCGTGGCCGTCATGCCCGGATCAGCGTTTGGCGACGGCTTGAACGATTGGGTACGTGTCGCGCTGACGATCAGTGATGCCAAATTTTCCACAGCGGTCAGCCGTATTGTGGACCACGCCAATTTGTTAACCTGCGAACGCATCGGAGCAAGGCACGCTTAGACGCCGCATTAGAAAAAATGTTCATAACAGCATCGCTCTAAAGCGGTTGGTCTTAGGTGGTTCTACAAGTTTGATTTAGCCCCAACAGATAGGACTATGTCACTTGAATTGGTCTCGGCTGCGGCCAGAGGGCACGCGATCACCCATACATTTGACATAAAAAGGGGCGCGCAGAGCTTACGCGGTTCACTCCGAATAATGGCTGCATCGGCAACTCAACTGCAGTATCCGATGCCTTGTCGCTTAAGCCTTCAAGCGCGGCGACAATTTGACCAAGTAATTTTGTCGGAATTGCTTGCATCTCCTGCCAAATTGTCTAATTGACTATTTCAGTCGGGTAAGCGCCCGTACCGAATTCTAATGTTGGGACACATCATGCTGAAATCCTCCACGTGTATCGCCGTCGCCTTGACGGCTCTGATCTCCACCTCGGCTGCAGCCGAAGGTGAGCTGAACCTTTATTCTTCGCGCCACTATGACACTGATGAGCGCCTGTATTCTGACTTCGAAGACGCCACCGGCATCACCATCAACCGCATTGAAGGCAAAGCAGATGAGTTGATCGCGCGGATGGAAGCTGAAGGTGCGAATTCACCTGCCGATATCCTTCTAACAGTCGACACGTCACGTCTGGCCCGCGCCAAGAATGCTGGTATTCTGCAGCCTATCGAAAGTGCAGTGCTGGAAGAACGCATCCCGGCCAATCTGCAGGATCAGGACAATCAGTGGTACGGATTCTCACAACGCGCACGGATCATCTTTTACGACAAGGCCGACGTTGCCAATCCCCCAGCCACTTATCTGGATCTGGCCAAGCCAGAGTATGAAGGACTGATCTGTATACGGTCGTCAAGCAACACTTATAACCAGACACTTTTAGCCTCGATCATCACCAACCACAGTGCGGAAGAAGCCAAGAAATGGGCTGAAGGCGTTGTCGCCAATATGGCCCGCGAACCACAGGGCGGTGACACCGACCAGCTGCGCGGTATCGTTTCCGGCGAGTGTGAGATCGCTGTTTCAAACTCCTACTACTTTGCTCGTGCCATGCGAAAAGACGTAAAAGGCCTGAGCGCAGATATCGATACGATCGGCGTGCAGTTCCCAGCTCAAGACGCTGAAGGCGCTCATATGAATCTGTCGGGCGCAGGTGTCGCGGCGAACGCGCCTAACAAAGAGAACGCCATCAAGTTCCTCGAATATCTCGCAAGCGATCAGGCCCAGGTATATTTTTCAAACGGAAACGATGAGTTCCCCGCGGTCGAAGGAGTAGCACTGGCCGACAACGTTGCAGCGTTGGGTAATTTCAAAGCGGATGAGGTGAACCTTTCGGAAGTCGCCAAGAACATCCCCGAGGCCCAAAAAATCTTTAATGAGGTTGGCTGGAAGTAAGTTATCTGGCAACCCGAGCAGTTAAGGGCGCGGATATTCCGCGCCCTTTTTTGTTGCGCACTACATTATTTTTTGCATAATTCTCAATTATGAAACTGATTCCCATATTTGATCTATGCTAGACAACCTCTCAAACCGCCTTGCAAAACGTCTGAGCGAGCTGCGTCAGGGCCGTGGCTGGTCGCTTGAACAACTGGCGGACCAAAGCGGTATCAGCCGAGCCACCCTTTCGCGGATGGAAAATGGTGATGTTAGCCCAACCGCCGAAACCCTTGGACGTTTATGTGCGGCTTACAGCTTGCCGATGTCGCGCTTGTTGATGATGGTCGAGGACAGTTTCGACCCTAAGGTGCCTTTTGAAAAGCAACCCGAATGGCACGACGCCGAAAGCGGTTTTACGCGCCGGTCGGTCTCACCTCCGGCGACGGGGCTCAGCGGTGAAGTGATGGAGGGCCATCTGCCCCGCGAAACCGTCATAAACTACGAGACACCACCCAAACCGGGGCAGGAACATCATCTGATTGTTCTGGACGGCGAATTGGCGCTGACAGTAGACGGAGTGCGCCACGCACTCAGCGGCGGCGACTGTCTGCGCTATCACTTGTCCGGACCCACGCAGTTTGAAACCGGGGCGAAACGAGGCGCGCGTTATCTGCTGGTGCTAATATGATCTCGCGCTTGTCCGAGGCCTTTTCGATGCCGCACTGGAGGATTTGTCGGATATCCTTCATCGGTGCGTGCATACCGGTGCCAGCATAGGTTTCATCCTGCCATTTTCACACGAAGCCGCCCTTACATATTGGCGGGATCGGGTGCGCCCCGGCCTGCGCCAAGGCACGCTCGATCTGTTCGTTGCCTATGGTGATGGACGCATTCAAGGTACAGTGCAATTGATTCAGGCCACAATGCCAAACCAGCCCCATCGTGCAGATGTTGCCAAACTGCTGGTCCACCCCGATGCCCGCCGCCGTGGGCTGGGACGCGCCCTGATGACCGCTTTGGAAACGCGGGCGGTTGAACTGGGAAAATCCTTGCTGGTTCTGGATACCCGTAGCTCCGATCCTTCACGGGTATTGTACCAGTCGCTGGGTTTTCAAATCTCTGGCGAAATTCCAAACTATTGCCGCAACCCGTTCGAAAATCGACTGGAACCCACAACCTATATGTTTAAGGACTTGAGCTTATTACCGGTCGTCAAAACAGTCGGTTAAATCTCAAAAACTCAACCCGGTGCCCTTCAGGCAAGTTCGCGATCTCTGCCGGGATTACCGCCAACCCGTCGGACTGCGCCAGCAATGCCACCCGCCCGCTGTAGGATGCCGCCAGACATCGCAACTGCGGAGCTCCCTCTGGTGATGTGCCTTCAATCCGCACCGGCCGGAATTCCTGCCTACCTGCTTGGCGTTGCAATGGCTCTGCCAGAACAGCTTGCTCGCATACCGGCTGAGTGTGGCTCAATCCTGCCTTCCGTGCCATCATATGCGACCCGATGATCTGCCATGTGACATAAGCAGATACTGGATTGCCCGGTAGCCCTACATATAGCGCATCCCCACGGCGCCCGAACATGATTGGCTTGCCCGGCTTCATTGCCACCTTCATCACATCAGTCTCACCGCCAATTTCCTTGAACAGGCGAGGCATATGATCTTCATCCCCCACGGAAACGCCACCTGTTGTGACGATTAGATCAGACGTTTCACAAGCCTCCTCTAACACGCGCTTCAGAAGTTTGGGGTCATCTTTGATCTGGCCGCAATCCGTTAAATCAATCCACGGCTTGTTCAACAAAGCCAACAGCATATACCGATTGGAGTTGTAAATCTGGCCGGGGTCCAGCACTTCATCCGGCTCGCGCAACTCACTGCCAGTCGAAAAAATTGTCACCTTCAGTTTGCGATATACCTTGACGCGCCCGTGACCAGAAGACGCCAGAACGGCAGCTTCGCGCGCAGTAATCTCACATCCGCGGGACAGAATCTGGGCCCCGACCTCTAAATCCTCGCCCGTGCGGCGTATGTGTTGACCGGGCTTGGGCCTACGAGAAAATCGGATGCGGTCTGCGATTACACTGCAGTCCTCTTGCATAAGAACGGCATCAAACTCCGTTGGAACCGGAGCGCCGGTAAAAATACGCAAGGCGCTGCCCACTGGTGCGTTGTGCATTCCGCTATCACCGGCGGCCATTCGCCCGCCTATCGGCAATTCAAACTCAGTCCCTTCGTCCAGATCACCAGTCCGAATGGCGTATCCATCCATAGCCGAATTGTCGAAGGCTGGCATGTCGACCCTACTGTAACACTCCTCGGCCAGAACACGCCCGATCGCTTGCTGCAGCGGTAAGGATTCAGTGTTACCAACTGGGTGCGCGATCGACAGGCCAAGGGTTAAGGCCGCATCCACGGTTTGATATATGAGAGCGTTACGGTCACAATCACACCCATCAGCCATTTTGAGCCCTCTTAATCCATTACTCCGATCGCTCTGGCAGGCCAGAGAACGACGTGGCGAATTTAAAGAGCGATGAATTGCAGTTCTTTGATCGAGGTTAAATCTGCAATGAATTCGAGATCAGCTATTTTGCCTCTGAAAGTGGGCTGTGTGCCAAGCCGACCCAATCATACTAGCTCTGCAGTTCGCGATTCTGGCGGGTCAATCAAATTCGGACTCGCGCAAATTTGCCTACGCCCGAGGTTTTGACCGCTATACATCAATATCCAACGCCAGCGCATGGATACGCGGCACGATGTCTCCCAACGCTTTATGAACCGCGCGATGGCGGGCAACACGAGACTGGCTAGCGAAGGCTTCAGACCGGATGCGAACGTTGAAATGGCTCTCTCCACCCTCTTGATAACCTGCATGACCGCGGTGGCTTTCGCTGTCATCGACTACATCAAGCTCAGTCGGATCAAATGCTGCCTGCAATCGGTTACGGATTTCGTCGGTCACGCTCATTTTTTTTGCTCAACGGCAAATAAATTGCCGTTCCCCTCTTCTACTTTCAGCTGCTTAGATTAAACTGCTGCCTCCGAGTCGAAAAGATGCCTTCGTGAGGTTGTGCAGATGGTAAAGTCAGATCCCTTCGGGTTCGATATGTCCGTGTCCAGCGCTAAGAAAAAGAAGCCGCGCGGGCGCCGAGGCATGTCGGGTGCGTCCGAAACTTCGGTGCGAATCTGCGATCACGAGGGTTGCGAAGAGGCCGGCAAGTTCCGCGCACCCAAGGCACCTGATGTTCTGGATGATTTTTTCTGGTTCTGCCAGCAACACGTGCGCGAATATAACCAGAAATGGAATTTCTTCGACGGCACCACCGAGGCCGAGTTGAACGCACAGCGCTCGAAGGACAAAGTGTGGGAGCGTGAGACCAAACCTATGGGTGACCCCGAAGCACGAGCATGGGCACGCCTGGGCATCGAGGACCCGCATCAGGTTCTGGGCGAAAACGCCACCAAGAACCCCGGCCGTGCCAACTCTGGAGGCCGCCGCCTGCCCCCCACCGAACGCCGCGCGATCGAGATTCTCGAAGCTCAGGACAGCTGGTCCAAGGCTGAAATCCGGAAGGCTTATAAAAAACTGATCAAGGTGCTACACCCCGACATGAACGGTGGTGACCGGTCGCAGGAAGAACAGCTGCAAGAGGTCGTCTGGGCTTGGGACCAGATCAAGGACAGCCGCAGCTTCAAGTAAGGTTATGCGGGAGCGGTTCGGCTTGGTTCACGAGTAATGCTTGTTTCGCGACATTTTTCGATTCCCGGATACATGCTGTTTGTAGGCTCAATCCACTTGTAGAACGTCGCCAAATCGGGTTTGGCGACGTAGAGGTACTCGACATTATGTTCGGCTGGGCATTCAGCGCCGTGTTTGCTTGCTTATTATGGATGGCACGGGCAAGCCACTCGCCGGATCGCAAAGCTCTATGCCGAAGCACCACACAGTAAAATACGCTCCATAATAACCAGCCAGGTTCACCGGACGGCCTCTTACGCTCTGGTTCAATCAAAAATCAAACGCCGTCTGAACCGGCGGGGAATATGGCTCGATCATTTCTTCGCCTTCGCTATCGCGCTTAATCGGTCTTACAGTATGAAATTCGAAGCGACCCTCGTAGCCTGCTCCAAGCGATTTCTGAGCGTCCTGAGGTGTCGTTACCCCGGACAACCAGCTTTCAATCTCATCAGGCGTCAGGATGACCGGCATACGACTGTGAATATGGGCAATCTGCGGGCTTGGCTGACGGGTTAGAATCGAACAATTGTGACTTCCGTCTTGTGTTCGAACAAAACCGGCGAAGAACATGGTAGGTGCGTTGCGCTTGACCGTAATAAAGACCGGGCAATCATGGCCCTGGTCTTTTGGCCACTCATAGTACCCCAACGCCGGGATCAAGCAGCGGCCGTTGTCCCAATAATCTTGCCAGAAACCTACATTTTCAATCTTCGAGTTTATGACGGGCTTCGCGCTACGCGGGTCCTTCAACTGCCAGCGTGCGGTTGTCAGTTCTGCGGTGCCATTCGCCCACCGGATCATGCCGATCTGATTGGTCGGGGAAACATTATAACCGCCTGTTGGTAACTGGTCGGGCAAATGGGGCAAAACTTTTCCGTAGAGAAAATTCTCGAGTATCGCCAACATCTCGCGCTGCGTCAGGTGACCGGCTGCAAACTTACCACACATGGTACGATGGTATTGGGTGGCGATAATCGGGGCAAGTGGGCAGCTTGCCCTCAAGCATTTTACAGATCACGAATCCAAAACTGCAGTGGTTTTTGGTTTTTAAACTCCTCGCCCACATCCTTCCACGAGAACTGCGCCACCACCCCCGGTAACGGCGTGTATCCCCGCGCGCGCCAGAAGGTATCAAGCGGACGGTAATCGGCGGGTCGCATCGGGTGGTTATCGGGGCGCTGGACGCTGCAGAAGGCGCATTTGGTGAAGCCCAACGCACGCGCATGTTGCTCGCGCAGGTCAAAGAACTTATGCCCTACGCCTTGTCCTCGGTAGCGCGGCAACAACA
This sequence comes from Ruegeria sp. AN6, assembly GCF_056540425.1. Taxonomy (NCBI): domain Bacteria; kingdom Pseudomonadati; phylum Pseudomonadota; class Alphaproteobacteria; order Rhodobacterales; family Roseobacteraceae; genus Ruegeria; species Ruegeria sp. AN6. Next base: position 8,355 of record NZ_JBQFWR010000026.1, on the reverse strand, counting down.
CGGATTCTGCGCAGTAGAAGATGTTTGAAAGGTCCAGATCCGTCTCCGCAAAGGCTGCGGCGAAGTCGTCAGCATGATCGGTCAGGGGTGCCCCGGTCGAGGCGCCGACCAACCTGTCGCTATCAAAGGCACCGACAACGATGGCCCTGTCACTATCCCGATAGGATCGCAGGTATTCCCGTTCATAGGCCAAATCGCCATCATAGAGATATGGCCAGACCCGGAACACCTCGATCCGCAGGCGCGCCACATCGTCCAGCGCAGCCTCAAGTGCCGCTCCGGTCAAGGGGCGGACATCCGTGATCTCAGCCATTCGAAACCTGTTTGGTCCAGTCAGCAAGATTGTAGTAGGTCGTCACGCGTGTGATCTTACCATCCCTGAGGTCAAAGAACGAACCCGCAGGCAGGCGATAGGTCTGGCCATGCGCCCCAGGCAACCCCTCATCGGTTTCCAGATAGGTGCCGTTGACGATAAACTCGGCGGCGGCGCGGGCGCCGTGCTCAGCCTCGAAGATCACGATATCGGTCAGGTTCTCGCGGTAGCAACGATTCATATGGGCGCAGAAGGCGGCAAATTTTTCTTTGCCGACGCGTATCCGACCTTCGTTCACATGATGGGCCACGTCATCGGAGAGGCAGGCCAGCATGCCCTTCACATCACCCGCATTGAAGGCATCAAAATAGGTTTTTACAGTCGGGTTCATGGTCACTCCGTAGGTTCGCCCCAGCGGTCTTTCAGATGCGAAATGATCTGATCGCGGGTCTGTCGATAGTGACGTAGCTTTTCTTCGCGGGATTCGCCTAATCCGGTAGGGTCCATAATTGGCCAATAATCGACATCGAGGTGAAAAAACCGGGTCAGTTCCAGCGCCTTTCTCTGGCTGGCTGGCGATAGGGCCACAATCAGGTCAAACGAGCTGAGATCGTCGCCCCATTCCTCCATCTCGTCGAATGATCGCGAACGGTGGCGGGACAACTCGACTTCGATCTCCTGACAGACAGCTATGCAGAAGCCGTCGATATCAAGATCACCGTGGACACCTGCGGATTGCACATAGGTGCCAGTCCCATAAAATTTCTTCATGATGCCTTCGGCCATGGGGGACCGAACCGAATTGTGATCGCAACAGAACAGAATGGACTGCGGCAGAGACGTCACCCGTCAGCCTCCGAAATGCAGCACGCAGATTAGCGTGAACAGGCGGCGGGCGGTGTCGGTGTCGATGTCGGCTTTGCCTTCCAGCCGTTCCTGGAGCACGCGGCTACCTTCATTGTGGATACCGCGCCGAGCCATGTCGATGGTTTCGATCTGGCTGGGCGGCAGGTTCTTCACCGCGTTGAAATAGCTCTCGCAAATCTGGAAGTAGTCTTTGACCACTTGGCGGAACGGCCCCAGCGACAGATGAAACTCAGCCGCCTTCTCGCTCGCCTCGGTTTCAATGTCGAATACCAGACGTTTGTCGCGGATTGACAGTTGCAAGTGGTATGGCCCGTCCGGGGTTGCCCGGTCGTCGCGCGAAGGAAGGGTGAATGAATTCTCCTCAAGCAGATCATAGATGGCGACCTTGCGCTCCTGCTCAATTTCGGGGGTCGGCGGGGGTAGGTTCCGGTCATCCAGTTCGATATGCGAGATACGGGTCATCTTAACAGTCACAATCCTTACGTCTGCACAGACCTATAACAACGGATTTCAATGGGCAACGCACAGAAGTGGCATCGCCTCAAGTCATTGCGTCACATCAACCGTTCAACCGGTTCAGGCGTGCCGTAACCGATAATCCGTGCGCCTCAAGGCTTTCCGACTTCGCAAGCATTTCGGCTGCCGGACCGATGATGCGGAGAGCCTCGGGCGTCATTTGGCTGAGCGTGGTTCGTTTGAGGAAATCCATCACGCTGAGTCCTGACGAGAATCGCGCCGAACGCGCGGTTGGCAGCACATGATTAGGGCCGCCGACATAGTCGCCGATGGCTTCGGGCGTATACTGGCCGAGGAAGATCGCACCTGCGTGGATGGTTTTCTGGCTCAGCGCCTCTGGGTCGGCCACGCAGAGTTCCAGATGCTCGGGGGCGATACGATTGGACAGAGCAGCGGCTTCATTCAGATCACGTACGATGATCACCGCGCCGAAATCGCGCCAACTGGCACCTGCGATGGCACGGCGCTGCAGGGACTCAAGGCGATTCTCGACGGCTTGGGCAACAGCCTCACCGAAACCGGCGTCGTCAGTAATAAGAATCGATTGCGCGCTTTCGTCATGCTCGGCCTGGCTGAGCAGGTCCAAAGCGATCCAGTCGGGGTCGTTGTCCCTGTCGGCAATGACCAGAATTTCCGAGGGACCGGCGATCATGTCGATGCCAACTTTGCCGAACACGCGGCGTTTGGCAGCAGCAACAAAGGCATTGCCCGGCCCGGTGATCTTGTCGACCGGCGCAATGGACTCGGTGCCATATGCCAGCGCGGCCACGGCCTGCGCACCTCCGATACGATAGATTTCATCCACACCCGACAGCTGCGCCGCCAGCAGAACCAACGGGTTCGCCTGACCGTCAGGTGTTGGAACGACGATGGCCAGCCGGTCCACGCCAGCCACTTTTGCAGGAATTGCGTTCATCAGAACCGACGATGGGTATGACGCCAATCCGCCCGGCACATAGAGCCCCGCAGCCGACACCGCGGACCAGCGCCAGCCGAGCGTCGCACCGGCCTCATCCGTCCACCGATGGTCCTCGGGCATCTGTTTTTCGTGGTAGGCCCTGATGCGGTCAGCCGCCAGTTCCAGCGCTGCGCGATCCTCTGGCGTAACCCGCGCGACGGCTTCAGCGATCTCATCTGCAGAGAAGGCCATGGTTTCGGGCGTCAGCTCGAGACGGTCGAATTTCGCGGTCAGCTCAATCACAGCCGCATCGCCTCGGGCCCGCACACCGTCGATGATTTGTGCGACGACCGCGTCCACATCGGGGCTGTCCTCGCGTTTTGCGGATAGCAGCGACTGAAAAGCGGGCTCGAAATCAGCTGCAGTCGTATCGAGGAAAATGGGCATGTAGGGTACTCCGAAGGCGTTTAAACGGGTCTTATCGCCGGGACCGCGTGGCCTCAACCCTTAGCCCACTGGATGCAGCGATTTGCGCATCGGATATTGCGGAATGTCGTTCCATTCGGTGGGGTCTCCAGCGTCCTGCCAACCCTGCGCGACATAGAACCCATGCGCGGTTTTGGTCGCACGCAATTGCGCCTCTGTGCAGCCTTGCGCGCGCAATTCATCCTGCAACCGATGCAGAAGAGTTGCGCCAATTCGTTGCCCAGAGTGATCTGGATCGACATAGAGTAATGAAATCTCACCCTCTGCACGCAGTCCGCCAACGGCTACAACCTCCTCTCCTTTTGTAGCGACCCACAGAGAGGCTCCGGCATCGATCCAGTCTCGGATCGCAGCCGGATCCTTGTTGGCGGTCCATAGGGCAAGCTTCATGGGGTCATCCCGATGATCCGCCTGACACAGATCGCGGATCGAACGGGTCAGAGTCCGGCTTATACCGAACACATCAAAAACAGTCGCGGGTCGTAATCCTAGACTCTCAGGTGGGTTCGAAAACGCCTGAGCGATGCCGCGTTTATTGTTCACTCGGGGTGCTGCGGAGCCTGGCCCGAGGGCGCGATGTATGGGCGAGTAACGTCCTTGAGTGTAACGTCTATTGCCTCGACCGACAGCCGTATCGCACCATCGCCAGCGAGCGTAAGCAACACCTGACCGGCGCCATCTTCTGCGGGCTCAAATTCAACCGACAACAGGGACAGGATCATATCCTTATCGCTGCGGTCGATACCTTGGCTGGCCACGGACAAAACGGAATCAAACACCAATACTGCCTGTACTCGTTCGAATGCACGGCCTCGCCGGGCAGCGGCATCTTTGTCTTCCCACCGAAAGCGATTCAGCAACAAGGCAAAGCGACGCTCGGACGGGCGCCATGTCATCTCGGTGACCGGAAAAATCGCATCCTGCGTCAGGGTCGCGATAACCTGCAGGTCATCGGCATCCTCGGCCCCAAGGTTCAGCGGTGCCTCGCGGCCGTCTTTGAAACTCGCGTCTGTCATTGACCCTTAATCCGTTCGATCTTTGCGCCCACGCCTTCCAGCTTGCGCACCACATGTTCATATCCGCGATCCAGATGATAGACCCGGCTGACCACCGTTTCACCTTCCGCCGCCAATCCAGCAAGGATCAACGAGACCGAAGCCCGCAGATCGGTCGCCATCACCGGCGCGCCTTTCAAGCGCTCAACCCCGGTGACGGTGGCCGTGCCACCATGCACCTCGATATTGGCGCCCATGCGCACCAATTCGGGGGCGTGCATAAATCGATTTTCAAAGATGCGTTCCTCAAGCACGGAAGTTCCCTCGGCTGTACACATCAGCGCCATCATCTGCGCCTGCAAATCGGTCGGAAATCCGGGGAACGGTTCGGTAACAACATCAACCGAGCTTACGCGCCCGTTCTTGCGCGTCACTTTCAGGCCTTTGTCGGTCTCTGCCACACTGACCCCTGCCGCATCCAACTTGGCAGCAAAGCTTTCGACCAGCCGCATACGGCCACCTAACAGCTCGACCTCGCCTCCGCAGATCGCAGGGGCCAGCATATAAGTGCCCAACTCGATCCGGTCGGTCACCACCTGATGGGTGGCACCGTGCAGCCGGTCGACACCTTGAACTTCGATGGTCGAACTACCCTCACCGGAAATTTGCGCGCCCATCTTGCGCAGGCATTCCACCAGATCGACAATCTCAGGCTCGCGCGCAGCGTTCTTAAGTACAGTCGTACCCTTGGCCAGCGTTGCGGCCATGACGATATTCTCAGTCGCACCAACCGAGGCAAATCGCATTTCGTGCACGGCACCTTTCAGACCACCGGGTGCGTTGGCGTGTAGATAGCCATCTTTCAATTCGATTTCGGCACCCAGCGCCTCTAACCCTTCGACATGCAAATCCATCGGGCGCGCGCCGATCGCACAGCCACCAGGCAACGAGACAACCGCCTGCCCAAACCGCGCAAGCAAGGGTCCGAGCACCAGATTCGAAGCGCGCATCTTACGAACGATGTCATAATCAGCAACATGGCTGGTCAGGCTGTGGCTCGACATCGCAATCACCTGCCCATCCTGCAATGCGGACACTTCGGCCCCAAGAGATTGAAGCAATGCGGTCATTGTCTTGATGTCACTAAGGCGCGGCGCATTGGTCAGCGTCAGCGGTTCTTCGCTGAGCAACGTCGCAGGCATCAGCGTCAGGCACGCATTCTTCGCCCCTGCAATGGGAATCTGCCCGCTCAGCGGGCCGTTGCCCGTCACCAGAATCGAATCCATCTGCTCTTATCCCTCGTCCTTATCGGCCTTGTGCCCGGAAGCTGCCCGCGCTTTCGCCTGTGCCTTACGCCGCGCCATATTCGCCTTCAGAGCCGCCTTCAAACGGTCCTCGCGTGTTTCCCCGGATTTGCCGTGTTTTTTGGGTGAATTTTTGTCTGCCATTGTCTTTCTCTACAGCAGTGGAAAAAAACCGTCCAGACACCCTTGCGCCGCGTTTAGATTAAGTCTAATCACCCGCCCACAGCGCTGCTGTAGCTCAGAGGTAGAGCACTCCCTTGGTAAGGGAGAGGTCGAGAGTTCAATTCTCTCCAGCAGCACCATAAAATCAATAATTTACGAGATTTACTCTGCTGGCACCACATAAGTGGCGACCACATGGCGACCACGCCTTAGCAAAATACGTCCGTTGTTAACGTCGCATGGTCGGGGCCTTGCCTTCATAGACGAGCTCCACCCCCCGCCCCTTGGCACCCCTTCAGCTGATCGAACGCAAGCCTGTGAGCCTCTCACACTTTCTGTGACGCGTTTTTCCAAGGCTACTTTTATTGGGGTAGGTCCACTATCTGTTGGTTGGAGCCCGTCGAACTAGAGTTTTGGGTTCGAGTATCCCTTCGCACCAATAGCGGACGTTCAGGAAATTTGATTTTATGTCCGCATTGCGGACGAAGCTGCCTTCCAGATTGTTCTCATGAACGGCAGCTTTCCTTAGTTGCGTCATCGGTTTCTGCCGAGGAAGTCGACGAGCAATCCAGAGATCTTTTCCGGCTGATCTTCCATTGAGAAATGACCACAGTTTTCCAGCACATGCAGTTCTGACCCTGGAATTGCCGCGTGTAATTTGTGCGCCCAATCCACGACCTGCCATGCGTCATCTGCACCCCAAATCAGTTGTACTGGATTTTGACTAAGTTCGCCGTAGCGCGGGACCATCTCGTCTGTGTGCTTCGGATCATATTGCATCACTTGGTGCTGAAAGAAGCTGCCCTGTCCGACTGGGCCGCAAATGAAATCGAGGTAGGTTTCCATCGACGTCTCCGCCAAACGCTCCTTGTTTTGAACCGTCGAGTTGAGCCAGTTGCGAAAGTGTTCTCTGTGGTCTGTATCGGGCGCTTTGATCAGCTTCTCCAAACCGGCCTGCATCTGCTCGCGCGTGCGTTTGGATGGCCAACTGTCATAGCTTACTACGTCAATCATGGTCAAACTGCGCAGCCGTTCCGGCGACTGAATGCCGAACCTCTGGGCAACGCCGCCGCCGATATCGTGTGCGATGAAGTGGAAGTCTTTAAGGCCCCAAACATCCAGCAACCCCTCAAGGATCGGCACTTGGCCCGTGACGGACGTATCAATGCTCGGGTCTTGCGGGCGCTCTGACAGGCCATAACCGAGCAGGTCATACAAATGCACTTTGTAGCCAGCTTCGACAAGCGTTGGCAGTACGTTCCGCCAAATATACGAGGAAGACGGTGTGCCATGCAGGAGAACCACGGGCTCACCCTCTCCGTGTACACCATGTGTAATACGGGTGCCGTTGATGAGAACATGTTGGTCGACGAGGTGGGTCATGAGGGAAACTCCAATTTTTTTCTTTCCCAAGTTCTAGCGCTTTGATATTTGATCAAGCAAATGAATGATTGTCATGTAGCGATAGAAATTCCGAATGGCTGAGCGTTTGGACATCGAAGGTTTGCGCGCCTTGGTCGCGATCTCGACCCATGGCGGCGTAACGCGCGCCGCCGAGCATTTAGCGCTGTCTCAACCTGCAGTGAGCCACAAAATCAAGCGGCTTGAGACTGTCCTAGATTGTGAACTCCTGGCACGCCGCGCCGGTGGGCAATTGTTCACCGAGGCCGGTACACGCCTGTTAGAGTATGCGCACCGGATGATGGATTTGCATGACGAAGCGCTCGCCGCTCTTGGAAAGAAGCCTTTGGCTGGCACCATTAAATTGGGCATGACCGAAGATACAACGGGCGGTGACGTTGCGCGCATCCTTGGCCGCTTTTCACGTCTGCACCCAGAGACCACGGTCAGCACGCGGGTCGCGCAAAGCCTAACACTGTCTGATTGGCTTATCGCGGGTGAAATCGACATCGCGGTTATACAGGTCATGAGAGACGAAGTCCGGAGCGATGACCTCTTGCTGTATGAGGACCGGCTGCACTGGATCAAGTCTTATGATCTATCACTGAATCTTAACGCATCCGTTCCATTCCTCGCGTTCGATCAAAACTGCTTCTACAAGCACTGGGCACAATCGCAGAACTCAAGAACGGGTCATCAATTTGAAGCAGTTTTAGAATGCCCGAGCGTATCAGGCATCCTTTCGGCAACGCGCGCGGGGCTCGGTATAGCCCTAATGAATGGCTTGCACGTGCCCCAAGACTTGGAAGTTATCGAAGGTGTGTTCCCGGAGCCTCCTGCGATTGCATACGTTGCGCGCTCTAACCCCAAAAGGCGTAGTGACGCCGCCCGCGCACTGCTCAGCGAAATCGCTGCCGAGGTGGGACGCCCGTCGACCCTGCGCGTAGCGTAATTGGGAAAGCGGAACTTCGCGCGAAACGCAGCATATGGGAGGTATGGGCTCAAAGCACTCTTTCGCTGCAGGTCGGATAAATGACCGCTTTTAATGCGGCGACCAATGCAAGCGCACAGGGGCGAGTGAACTCAAGTTCGCTAACTCCGTCGCGCACAGCGGCGCAAATACTTGGTTCCTAATGCGCTCAAGGCATTGCATTTTCTTGAAAAAACTCAATGCTTCCAACAATGCAAAGTTCATACTACTCAGCCCCAGTCCCTCAGTTTCTTGGAAGCGCCGAAGACGCCATACTTGGTGAACTCACGCGTCGTCATCACCATGCTTTAGAGCACGAGCAACGCGGCGCCTGGCTATCTCAGATCGCTATCCTAGGCTCCAGACTCATTGATTTACAGCCAGAACAGCACGGTAGCTGCTAGAGCGATAGCCGAGAGGAATACCTTTGGGCATCTGTCATA
>NZ_JBQFWR010000025.1:0-36008 GCF_056540425.1 Ruegeria sp. AN6 | reverse complement strand
ACCACGGATCCAATTCGGAAGAAATGCCAGGCCTGATCGGAGCATATTTTATTCTGGCGACAGGTATCTCCAGCCTGTCCCAGATAGATTTCAATGCCACACCTGACAACACTGGCATGGTGTCAGAGCTGGACACTTATCGCAGCAATGGCTCGTTGTGGGACGGTGGCCCGTCAAACGATTTTGCGGCGCGCTATACAGGCAACCTGAATGTCGCGGAAGGTGGCACCTATACGCTGTACCTGACCTCGGATGATGGCTCGGCGCTTTATATTGACGGTCAGCCGGTGATCGACAATGATGGTCTGCACTGGTTCGAAGAACAGCGCGTCACGCTGGATTTGTCAGCGGGCGCCCACGAGATCGAAATCCGGTATTTCGAACGCGGTGGCGAGGCCACGCTGCAGCTGGAATGGGAAGGCCCGGACAGCGATGGTCAGCGTGAAGTGATCTCTGGCGATGCATTCAGCCACGGCGACATGAGTGATGATCACAGCGGGCATGACACCGATACCGGCGACAGCGATGACCACGGTGACCATGATGGACAGGACACCGGGGATACCGATGGAGATGACGGACATGGAACCGGCGACCACGGATCCAATTCGGAAGAAATGCCAGGCCTGATCGGAGCATATTTTATTCTGGCGACAGGTATCTCCAGCCTGTCCCAGATAGATTTTGACGCGCCGCCGTATGGAACAGGCACAGCGACCGAACTCAATACCACCCGCAGCAGCGGGTCTTTGTGGGAGGGCGGTCCGTCAGACAATTTTGCAGTTCAGTACACAGGCAATCTGAATGTCACTGAGGGTGGCACCTATACGCTCTATCTGACCTCGGATGATGGCTCGGCGCTCTATATTGATGGCCAGCCAGTGATCGACAATGACGGGCTGCATGCCACGGAAGAACAGAGCATTACGCTGGATTTGTCGGCAGGCACTCATGAAATTGAAGTGCGTTATTTCGAAGCCGGTGGGGCCTCGACCCTGCAGTTGGAATGGGAAGGTCCCGACAGCAACGGCCAGCGTGAGCTTATTTCGGGCAACACGCTGACTCATAGTGCGTCAGGTGATCAAGATACCGACTATGGGAACGATGGGCATGATGGCCACGACACCGATGACGGGCAGGGCACCGGAGATAGCGGCGGACATGACGGTCATGATACTGATGGCGGACATGATGGACACAGTGACGGATACATCCCGCCGCCAACTGATCCAAGCGAAGTTGACGCATACGTAGCAGCAGTCAAGGCACTGCCAGACGCGCATGCCCATGGCGACAATGCTGGCATGTCCCAAGAACACATGCAGGTTCTGGATCTTGTGGATCGCGCCGAAGCCACGCATGTCGCAATTGGTGATGGTGACTGGTTTGACCCGGCCACATGGCACAATGGGATTATTCCGGAAGAGGGTGCCAAGGTTCTGATCCCCGAAGGCATATCTGTTCTGTATGACGAAGAAAGCGACGAGTCTTTGTTCTCTGTACGTGTGGACGGAGAGTTGGCCTTTGCCACGAATGTGAACAGCAAAATCTTGCTGGACACGATGGTTGTGTCCCCAACAGGGCGATTGGAAATCGGTACAGCGGACAACCCAATTGAGGCCGGTGTAGATGTGCAGATTGTCATCGCCAACAACGGCGATATCAATACATCCTGGGATCCTTCACTGCTGTCGCGAGGCGTTATTTCGCACGGTGAAGTAGAGATTCACGGAGCCGAGAAAACAAGCTTCCTCAAAGTTTCTGACGCACCGATGGCTGGGGACACGCAGATCAGCCTAGCCGAAGTTCCAGAAGGCTGGGAGATCGGCGATACGATTGTGTTAAGCGGCACTCATAAGCAAGGGTGGTATTGGGACAACGACGTCCGTGCTACAATTTATCATGAAAGTGAAGACGAAGAGGTCGTCATTACGGCGATTGACGGCAACACCATTACCCTTGATCGCGCGCTACAATACGATCACGACACCCCCCGAGATGATTTGTCCGCTTACGTCGCGAACATGTCTCGTAACATCACATTCTCCAGCGAAGACGGCGAGGGAACCGAGGTACATCACCGGGGACATGTGATGTTCATGCATTCGGATGATGTGGATGTGCGCTACGCAGCATTTGATGATCTGGGAAGGACTGACAAGTCGACACCGGCGGCGGATGTCGGCACTTTCAGCTCGATAGAGCCCGATAGCAATGTCAAAGGACGCTACTCTTTCCATTTCCATAAAACCGGAACCGAAAATCAGGAAGATCCCGCCATAGCTATTGGCAACACGGTCAGTGGCTCGCCAGGCTGGGGGTTTGTGCACCACTCAAGCCATGCCTATTTCACCGACAACGTCGCCTTTGATGTCTTTGGCGCAGCTTTTGCTGCCGAAGACGGCGATGAAACCGGTATCTGGTCAAACAACATGGCAATCCGTTCTGAGGGTATTGGCTGGGGAGATTCAACTGCAAAAGAAGCTTCCGATGTTGCACGCCATGATAATGGTCGAACAGGTGACGGATTTTTCTTCGCCGGACGCCTAGTCGAAGCTTCAGATAATGTCGCAGTTAATACTACCCATGGCTATGTTTGGATGCATCGCTCTGCTCCAAGCGACCCACTAAGCGCTAATCTAGATCAACCAGAAATAGCTTATGGATCTGATACAACCAATCTAGATCAGGCGGTCATTCAAGGCTTCCACAATAATGAAGCCTTCGGCACCGAAGTTGGCCTTATTGTTGTAAAAGCCAACCCGAATCAAGGGCATGATGTTCGCAGTGTTTTGGATGGTTTTTTGAACTGGGAAACTGGTGAGGGTATAAATATCTCTTATACCTCTCATTATACACTGCTAAACATAGACTTACTCGGAACAACAAGTACACAATCTTTTGTAGATGCTGGAATAGGTTTTAACCTTGGAGGCAATGCGTTCGACATTGTTGTGAATGGGCTCAACATTGCGGAATTTAACCAAGGTATAAATCTTGAGCAGGGCTTCCATTTTGGCACTGAAGGAGCCGACTACGCAGATGTCTTCATAGATGTCTCAATGCAAAATGTCGTGACCGAATATATAGGTTTCAATCCAGACAGACACACGATTATGACATCAGACCAGTTGGAAGCCGGCCGCCTAGGCTTCGTCATGCATGGTGACACGACAATATCGGAAGGTGAGACTCTTCGTTTTGATGGCATAAAAACTGATTCTATAGGTTCTCGCGAGCGACAGTTTGAGGGAGACCCTCAAGAACTTTATTGGCACGAGGATATTGCCCCATACATTGCGAATATTGGATACTACAAAACAGAAACTGGCGAAAATGTACTGATAATAGAAGATTTTGTTGCGGACCGCGCAACCGGAGAACTTTATAAGTTCAGTCATGTCATCGAGTTGAATATGACCGATACACAAATTCAGAATTCGTGGTCTGTCAATCATTGGGGCGGAGCTCAGTTTAACGGTATCATTACTTTCGATAATATTGCCCCTGAAACGCAAGACGATACTGCGAGCACAGCTGCAGGACAGGATGTTTTGATAGATGTCTTAGCCAATGACAGCCATCTTGCAGGCGATACACTCTACGTTGACGGCCTCAGCACCACGCCTAATGGAAATATCTATGTACAAGATGATGGACAGATTTTGTATCGCCCTAATCCAGATTTTGTTGGCACGGATACATTCACATATTGGGCTGGGGATGATGACGGACAATATACACAAGGACTTGTAACTGTAGATGTCTGGAGTTTATAATTTCGATGTGGGCGCAATAAATAATGCGCCCACTCCATTTAAAATACTAACTCGTGCTGGAAGGTTTAACGTAGTAACAATAGCAATCTAATATATTTCACAGTTTAGGATTGCGTATTTAGTGATGCCCAACACGCTTGCATATATTGTAATTTTCTTCTGGCCTATTGTTGTATTTTATCTGTTTTGGAAAATGCCTATATCTAAGGCTTTAATCTATTCGATCCTTGGCGGATATTTATTCTTGCCCACCGGAGTCGTAGTCGATCTCCCAGTAATTCCCCCTTTAGACAAAACATTTGTCCCTAGTGTGTCTGCTACTATAATGTGCATTTTTATAATGTGGCAGAAGAATAAGATAAAAGATGCCTCAATCGATCAGTACCTAGACGATAAGATGTCATCGGATTCGGAGGCTACAACTCCAAAAAGGCGCAAGAATAAAATCGCATCACTTCTAATTCTGATTTTATTTCTTTCGGCCGCCTTAACTATTTCTCAAAATAGAGAACCTCTTTTCATTGCAGATTTTGTTATTCCCGGCTTGAGGCCATATGATGCTCTTTCTACTTTGAGTAAAGCCTTGGTAGCACTCTTGCCATTTTTCTTGGCGCGGAGATTTTTATCGACCCCGGATAGCCATAGATATTTACTTTTAGCTCTATGTTATGGAGCTTTAGCCTATTCTATATTGATATTGATAGAAGTCCGTCTGAGCCCACAACTTAACAAGTGGTTATATGGCTTTTTTCCACATAGCTTCCTGCAGCATATACGATGGGGAGGATTTAGGCCCATTGTATTCTTACAACACGGCCTTTGGGTTGGAATGTTTATTGCTATGGCGGTTTTAGGATCTGTAAGCATTTGGCGATCGCCAGGTTCTCCCTGGAGTAAACCTATCGGATTGTGTATCACAATTTGGTTAGGCGTCACTCTCGTATTGAGCAAAACGCTTGGTGCCTTAGCTATAGCAATTTTTTTTCTACCCGTTATGGCGCTAACAAAAGTTAGAACACAGGCACTCGTTGCAGCGCTCATTGCCACAAGTGTTATTCTCTATCCGGCTCTACGTGGGGCAGGTTGGATCCCGGTGAATTACGTTGCAGACATTACGAGATCTATTAACGAAGAAAGAGCCGCTTCTTTTGAATATCGCCTAGACAACGAAGATATATTGCTGGAAAAGGCCGAAGAGAAGCCGCTGTTTGGCTGGGGTGGCTGGGGCAGGGCCCGCATCTACGACCCTGAAACAGGTAGAGATCTTAGTACAACAGACGGTGCTTGGATCATAATCATCGGAAACTTTGGCTGGTTAGGATATATAGCACGATTTGGGCTGATAACTCTGCCACTTACTTTACTTTTGTCAAAGCGTTATCGGCAAGGATTATCACCCGCTACCTCTGGATTAGGGATAGTTCTAGCAGCAAATCTGATTGATCTAATTCCTAATGCTACTCTGACGCCAATTACTTATCTCTTGGCCGGCGCAATAATGGGTGCCCACGAACAGGACGATCAAGAAGAACAAACGCCAAACAAGAGAAAACACGTCGAGCAGAAATCCAAAACTTATTTTAAGCGCGCACCGCGCATCTAGAGATGACTATTGGATTAGCATCATAAACATAAATGCTGAAATAACGGGCATTCATTATAAGAAAGGGTAGCTTTCAATTACATCCTCTGTGTAAGGTAAAATCTTCCTAAGCTCATGGTAATCATCTGCGAAACACTTCTCGAGCTGCGCTAGAGTATCTAAATTCAATTCAGGTCTGTGCTGCATTTGGCGCCAAGATTTAATTCTGCCCCGGACTGCTCGCGGAACTAATGCTCTGCGCACACCAGTAGCAATAGTATTGTCAAATAAAATATCATGTAACGGAAACCGTCTAATTCGTTCCGAAGAAACATTCTTCTGAGGTATCTGAAATTTCCAATTAATATTTCTGGTAAAATTTAGAAACTTTGATATTTCCTCCAATACTAATTGAGGTCGTGTAGACATAGTTTCTAGATTGGTTAAAAAAATGTTTTCTTCCCCGAATTCCTTAACATACGGGTAGATCTGTCGTGCGTAACATCCATAGCTGACTAACTCGGGATATTCTGAAAACGCATCATTAATATTTCCATGCATATTTCCCATAGTCCATTCATGAATGTAATGGGACACTGCGCGGTCTATTGGATTGCGAATGAGGTAGATGATCTTAACATTTGGCAAAGCCTCTTTAAGACGCGAAACACAATTCGGATAGGATGGCATTTTCGTGTAATGCGTGCTGACTTCTCCTTTAAGATCATCCGGATCAGCCGCCTCAAATAAGCTCTCATACCAACTCAAACCTTTGACGTAGTTTTGGTCATCCGAGAAAAAGTTAATCTCATCAGTGCTCGCCATGAATATTCCAGGCTGCTCTGATAGTTGCGCGGCTAAAGTGCTTGTGCCGCATTTCATAGATCCAACGACAAGAAAATCAGGTCTTGCCACGTATACTATCCCTCAGCTTTTCTGTCGCCTAATGGCGAGAGTGTATTAGTCCATATGTCGTACATTTCGGATTGATTTGATGGTGGAATGGATTTTCCTGCTAGTGTACGCAAGTGAGCGATTATACGTCCGGCAATCCAACCGGTATTGGCCAGTAAAGGACCCCATCGACCATAGAATTGGCGGAAGTACCGGGTCCGTGATGCGTAGTAGTATGCGGGCAGGCGTTTGTTTTCTTTCTGTTTTTTTTTCACAGGCCCACTGCCGCCACGGAAATGGACAGCGCGTGCATTTGGAGTATGTAAAATTGACCAGCCATTCTGCCGACCCAACCGACAATAAGCAACATCTTCGAAATATAAAAAGTACCCCTCATCCATAGGGCCAATGTCAGTAATCATGCGGGCATTTAGCAAAATGCATGCAAAACTTGCCCAATCGATTAACTCTGGCTGGGGGGGCATCGTAAGAGGAACATCATATTGACGGAATGCACGGGTCAAGGGACCACTTTGAGCGCCTCGAATAAACTCACTTATGGGGCTATGAAAGCGAAAACAGCTTGTTTGCTGGCTACCATCAGGAAATTCAAGTCGAGGGCTTAAAAATCCGGCATCTGGGTTCTTTGCGGCTTCAGTGAGTATGTTTTGAAGAAACCCAGTCCGCAACAGAGCATCCGAATTTAGAATTAGAAAATAATCTGCGTTGTATTTTGCCAAAGCCTGATTATGGCCTCCGGAAAAGCCGGAGTTATTTGATGACCGCACTAACGTTACTGGAGCCGTTGCTCCCAATTCATTTATCCATTTGGAAATCTTACTTACAGATTCATCCCCTGAAAAGTTATCAATAATAACAATATGACCATCCAGATCATTCAGGTCTGCAAGTACAGAATTTGCGCACTGAATTGTCAAATCCGGCGTGCGGAAGTTAATGATTGAAATAACAACCTTAAAGGTGCGCGACTGTGTCGACAGGTGAACCACTATTCATCTCTAAAACAAGAGCGTACTTTCATAAACTTGGCTAAGCGGCTAGAGCATTTCAAGTGAAATCTATACCAAGAAGAGCTTTGTTCACGTGATTAAGATTTTTCAAACCTTTAAAGCCTATTTTGGCCGCTTGCAGTGCAGGAACACCAATAGGCTAGACAACGCTAGCTCGCAAACCAAAGCCACTTGAACCTACGTCCAGACTACCAATCAAAGTGGCAGGTCTGGATTACGATTAGGCGGTCTACTCCATAGACGCTTACAACGCCTTTCGTGTGGTTTCAGTGCCGTACTCAGTGAGTGTTCGCTCTTTAAATTGGCAGGAATATCCGCTCAGGGATACTTGCCGTACGCTTCTGATAGGAGTGGCTTCTTCCGAATTCATGCTCTATTTGGCTTTTATAATCGTACGCTACTGCGAGTTTTGCGTCCGTATCCGGTTGCAAGTTAAAAACCAGGGCCTTGCCGCCACAAAAGAGATGGGCATATTTTAGAAGATTACGGGGGCTATTCGCCCATTGATACGGGATTTCCGCATAATATCCAACAACTGCTTCGGTTGGCGCAATATGAATCCTGAGGTCATCGCGGACCCAAATATGCTCTTGGTGAGCTTTGCTACCCACTGGCAAGCGTAACAACATTCTGATGAAGCGCTCAACTGGGTTTAGTTTGCCCCCTGCACCTAGAGGTAGCAAGATCAGTGTACGTCTAAAGTCTTTCCCTTCCAAAATCTGCTTGACTACAATCTTGGCTGTTTCGGCATCAAGACACCCCGGCTGGCCATTGCAGTGTACAAAAGGCACATTAAGGCGTGTCATCGCAGCCATGTCTTCTTCTCGACGTTTCTGATATTCTTGTTCCGTATTTTCAAAGCCAGTAGCAATTGCGTATTCCTGACTGGTTGATGCAGCAGCCTTTGTCAGCACGGTAAAGACGGATCGCGGCGGCAAGCCCGGACGTGTTAGAAACTCGCTGAGAGAAAAGGCAGCATCGTCCAGATGTGGTGAAACAACCATAATATCCTCAATCTGATTCTGCTTAATCCAATCATTCAATCGAATACCGTCATCAGTGCGCGACCACCGACCGTGAATCATATTTGTCTCCTCGCCTTCTGTCGAAACTGAAGCAATAACTATAGGACAACTGGTTCTGCAGAGCTTTGTTGATAAAGATGAGTTCTATCGTACAGAACGTTCGCTTCGAGAATAACAGTTTTTCACGATGCACATGATGATTTATGTGTTCAAGGATTATATAAATGTAGGGTATTCTTTTTGTACGAGTGGATATGAAAAAGCTTCTGGTTATTTCCTCAGCGGCTGCGGTCTCACGTGGCGAGAACTTTCTTCTAGATATTAAGTTCTGTGAAGGAATGCAGCTTTATTGTGATACTTGGGAAGGCCCGGTAACGGCTCTCCTGGCAGAACGGAGCGAAGGTTTCCCTTTCGGAAATACATACAACTTATCCAGATTACCGTTTTCGGTGAAGCTTTTAAAGGAAGGGAGGGATGTAAACAATGAAGACATCCGGGACTTCGATATTGTCCTATGTAGCGGTGACAACCACGCATATTTTCATGTGGCTGATCTATGCCGAACGGCAGGAATACCGCTGATCTTCATCATAGAGAACATACTGAAAACCAGAATTCAAATAGCTTTACTCGACAGATCTCGAGGGATTACTCGCCGACTTTATTCTGCCTTCTGGCAAATACGACAAGAGCGCAAGCGGCGGCACGCTTTCTGCAAAGCGAGCGGGCTTCAAGCAAATGGATACCCGTCTTATGAGGTTTATAAGCGCCTACACAACAACACATTGCTTTACCTGGATAACCGTGTAGATAGTGCATTGCTGGCAAATGAAGCAGAGCGGACGTCACGCCGCAAACACCTGCTTAAAAACGGCCGATTGCGCCTAATTCATTCTGGGCGCCTTGAGCATATGAAAGGATCTCATGATCTCATTCCCATCGCAAAAGAATTAGTACGTCAAAATGTTGAGTTCGAGTTAAACATCTTTGGTACGGGCAGCCTTGAAAACGAAATTCGTGCAAACATTGAGGCTGAAGGATTACAAAATCGGATTCGCTTGCACGGTGTTGTTGACTTCAAGTCAGAACTGGTTCCATTCACTCGCAAACATGCAGATATATATTTGAGCTGTCATCGCCAATCAGATCCATCTTGTACTTATATCGAAGCAATGGGTGGTGGAATTCCAGTAATCGGGTACTCCAATCAAATGTGGTCAGCGCTTTGCCGAGAATCCGGGGCGGGCTGGGTAACCCCACTTGGGCGGCCAATATTAATGGCAGAAGAGATTGTGCGCCTAAATTCAGCCCGGACCGAAATCGTGACGGCTTGCGAACAAGCCTACTCAATGGCGAGAGAGCATGAATTCCGCCGCGAATTCTCTCGGAGAATCGATCACTTGGAACGAGTTTTCGAAAACAAGGATGTGCTTTGAACTTCAAAAATGCCCGCTTAATTAAATTCAAGCCACCTTTTCGTGGCCAATATATTGGCACAGTTTTACGGAGCTCTGATAAACTCCAAGTTTTTGCCCAAGCTATAAACATGCACTAAGAAGCTGATGCTGCTAGAAATATACAAAAAAGAAGCGGGTATAGCTTAGACAACACGGTACAGAGCATCGTACGCTGTAATCACCACACTTCTCCGGTAGTCCGCAAAGATCAGGCGGCATCGGTAAACCACAGCACCAAGTAAATAAACAGCTCAAGAAACAACTGACAAAGGCCCAAGTAAAACATGTTCATGTTGCTGCTAGATAAATTTATAAAAAACACTTCGTGCAAAATCCAACATAAATCCTGATCGCAAAGTTCACCAATACATGAACGAAAGTATGGATTGAGAAGTATCATGATATCAGGTATGGGCCTCAAAGCTCGGTTTGTTAGAAGCTCAATTTGGTCTGGGTCCGGGTTCCTGGGATCTCAGGCCATCCGATTAGCAGCTAACTTAATCCTAACACGTATTCTATTTCCTGAAGCATTTGGGCTAATGGCACTAGTCACTGTTTTTTTGACAGGGCTGAAAATGTTCTCAGATATTGGGCTAAACCTCTCAATTCAGCAGAATAAGCGCGGTGACGAAACGAATTTTCTCAATACCGTTTGGACGTTACAAGTTATTCGCGGTTTCCTTTTGTGGTTCTGCGCATGTGCATTGGCTTACCCTATCGCAAACTTTTATGGTGAGCCGCTAATCTCATATCTATTGCCAGTCGCCGGAATCGCATTAATCATTGACGGATTTTTACCCACAAAGGTCGAGACAGCCGGCAGGCACCTAAGTATTGGTCGGGTGCTAATTATCGAAATGATGTCACAAATATCTGGCGTTTTATCAATGATTATATTTGCGCTTTATTTTGAATCTGTCTGGGCTTTGGTTGTCGGCGCAATTATAACAAGCTTATCTAACTTAATATTGTCTTATTATCTCGTCCGCGGAAATAACAACCACTTCCATTGGGATAGATCGTCCGCAAGTGAATTAATAAAATTTGGGAAATGGGTATTCTTTAGTACCGTATTTGGTTTTTTGGCAAGTCAAAGTGATAGACTGATCTTAGGTAAATTTCTCACAGCTGAATCTTTGGGAATTTATAGTATTGGCTTTTTCATAGCACAATTTCCCCATCAGCTAGGACAAGCAATTTTAGGTCGAGTACTGGTTCCTGCGTACCGCGAACGACCTCCAAAAGATTCGTTAGAAAACTTTAAGCGAATGCAGGTAATGAGATCAACGGCCACCGGAGGCTTACTGTTAGGAGTAGCAATACTAGCTTTCATGGGCCCCCTATTAATTGAAATACTATATGATCCTCGCTATAGCTTAGCCGGTGGAATTGTAGTGATCATCGCTCTTTTTTCAGCATTGCAAATTATTGTGATGACCTATGATAAGGCTGCGTTGGCAGCTGGCGACTCCCTCAGTTTTTTTAAGCTGATGGGCGCACGTGCCGCCTCACAAACCACGCTCTTTATTGCAGGATTTCTTATAGGAGGATTAATCGGTGCATTCATTGGCAGGGCAATCGCTCTTATCTCAATATATCCAGTTTTGGTGTGGTTGGCTCGACGCCACGGAACCTGGGACCCCATGCACGACATAGTCTATTTCCTGATTTCCTCTTTTATTGCAATTCTGGCAGTGTGTTGGAATTATGACTCTATTGTGCTTCTAATGAAAAATGACTTCTAGGTATTTCTATTTTTCAAGCCAACCGAATTAGAATTTTGTTTATTTCGATGTACTCTGGCATACCCACATTTAACTGAATCCGCATTACATTGCGCCTCCGAAAAATTTATGTATTTTAGGGAATTAGTCATCCCTTCATTTTGGTAGCAAAAAAGCATAAAAATGATGTCAGAAAAAAGTAGTCTAAAGAGACTGTTACTCTACGCGCCCGTCCCTCTCTTTCAAGGGGCACATGGTTTTTTGCTGGAAGATCAAGCCTGCAATGGTCTGCGTTTATGGTCAGAAAATTTTGATGAAATCTCGGTTATGATGCCCGTCGCTAATGGGCTTCCGCCAGATAACTGGGTTCCAATCGAACAAGTCGGATATTCGTTAGATCGTATCAACTTAGTCCCATTGCCAATGGCTTATAGACCAGACCAGTTCGCAAAGCATTTCTTCCGCACAAGAGAAATTATCCTCAACGAAATCGACAAGGCCAACTATCTGTCATTCTCTATAGGAGGTTTATTTGGAGATTGGGGATCATTGTCTTGCTACTTAGCATCGTCAAAAGACAGAAAATACGCAGTTTGGACTGATCGCGTGGAGTCTGAGGTCATCCGTAGAACAATGCATTCTGGAACTTGGCGACATCGATTAAGGGCTAGAATGTATCACCGCCCAATGGCTTGGTTGGAGAAGTTCCTGATTAAGCGCTCATCATTAGGTCTATTTCATGGGCGTGAGACTTTCGATACTTATGCTCCTTTTTGTTCGAATCCACAAATTGTGCACGATATTCATATCAAGAAGTCAGAACATATTTCAGCTGGTGCCTTGCAAGATAAGTTAGAGCAAGCCACACAGAAGCGGCCACTAGAAATTATATATGTGGGTCGAGCAGAACCTATGAAAGGAGGGCTCGACTGGATCAGTGTCTTGGTAAATTTAGCCCATTCTGGAGTGTCTTTTAATGCAACTTGGCTTGGGTCTGGCCCAGATCTCTCTAAGATGCAGGAAATAATCTCGAATAGTGGTCTGTCGGACTATGTGAAGCTACCTGGGTTTGTTGCTGATCGATCGAACATTTTGGCTGCGCTTCGTTCTTCCGATATTTTTTTATTTTGTCATAAAACGCCTGAATCTCCGAGGTGTCTTATCGAAGCACTAGTCTCCGGTACACCAATTATTGGTTATTGCGGCTCTTTCGCTCAGGACCTGATCGCAGAGAACGGAGGTGGTCAATTAGTCAACCTGAACGATACATCAGCTTTGACGAATGCAATAACTCAAATTGATCTGGACCGTTTAACTCTCAGAAACCTGATAGCGAAAGCTGCGCGAGATGGTGTCAGTTTTGATGACGAGACTGTTTTTAGCCACCGCAGTCAATTGATCCGTGAGTTCTTATAGGTTGTTATTTTAGGATTGTAGTGCATGCGAAATTAAATCGGTCTTGTTGGTTCGTGTAACCTTGCACTTGGTATTTTTGGAGGAAGTTAGAAGCACATTCAAACGTATACTCCTGGAGATAGACCTCCACATCTTCAAAACCCACTATTTTTTTTCTCAACGGGTATACCGCTTTGTAAATGCTCTCTTTACAACAAAAAATCTGATTTATCAGACGCCCTCGTCTTTCAGGCTGAAATGTATCCAGCCATGAACGTTCATAATCTGTACATATAACCGTTTCTAAGGCGGGCTCCAAAGGCATATCAAGTTCGATATCAATACCAATGCTACGCATATTTTTACGATATGTTACAACAGCAATACATATCTCATCACAATGGCTAATGGAGCCGACCAACTCATCGGGCCAGATCGGGCTGCGATCGAGGGCCATTGGCAAGGCTGATGGTGGGTAATCTATAGCGCTCATAGCTTGGCGCGCAGCCACGCGACCCGCAGTAAATTCCAGCACGCGTTTTTCTACAGCTCGTGCCATTGCCGGCCTCTCCTCCGGAAGTAGCATCTCATCAGGAGATTTGGGGTCGGTCACACCGATGCCGATGTCTGGACCGAGTATCTGTTGAAGCTTAGCTTTTATTCCCGCCAAGTTATTCACGCGGAGCGTCTCCGCGCTCGCATTTCACGACGGCGCGCCATTGCATCGCTACGGCTGCTGGCCTTTTCTGTTGGTGGCTGCGTGGGGCTCGCCTCGCTTGGTTTCGAACCGGATTTCTGCTCAACCGTTTCGGCCAATCCGGCCAAGGTTGGGCATCGGAAGATATCGGTGATGCTGAGGCTTGGCACGTTCAGCTCTTTGCGGATTTCACGATGGGCCTGCACAGCCAATAGGGAGTGTCCGCCGAGATCAAAGAAGTTGTCCCGTCCACTGATATCGGCGACCCCCAGAATCTGCGACCAGATCGCTGCGATCTTCTGCGAGACCGCGCCACCCGAGACGGTTTCGGACGGTGGAGGAGCAACGCGGGGCTTCTGCACTGACGGGGCAGGCAAGGCCTTGCGGTCGACCTTGCGGTTTGGTGTCAGCGGGAAACTGTCCAGTGTCACGAAATGCGTCGGCACCATGTAATCCGGCAGTTGTTCGGACAGGGCCTGACGCAGTGCTTTATCATCGACGGGGTAGTCAGTGGTCATGTAGGCGGCTAATTGCACTAGCCCCGGCGTGTCCTCGCGGGCAATGACAACCGACTGGCGCACACCGGCCTGCGCGTCCAGCAAGCTTTCGATCTCGCCAAGTTCAATGCGATAGCCCCGCAGTTTGATCTGATGATCGGCCCTACCCAGGAAATCGAGCTTACCATCCGTCTGCCAGCGCACCAGATCTCCGGTGCGATAGAGTCGTTCCCCCGGCATATCTGAGAACGGGTCAGGCACGAACCGCTCGGCGGTCAGGTCCTCGCGTTGCCAGTAGCCACGGGTGACGCCAGCGCCGCCGATATACAGCTCTCCAGCCACGCCGATGGGCACGGGGTTTCTGCGTTCGTCCAGAACGTAGACCTGTGTATTGGCGATCGGGGTTCCGACATTGACCACGCCTTCGTCCGCGGTTGCGGTTTCAGTCGTGGACCAGATCGTTGTCTCCGTCGGCCCGTACATGTTTTCGATATGCGCGGGCGACAGCTTGTTGATCTGCTTTACCAGCGAACCGGGCAGGGCCTCGCCACCGATCATCATGTGTTTGACCTTGGACAGGGCAAAGCGCGCCTCATCGCTCATCAGGATCATCTGCGCCATGCTGGGGGTGCATTGCAGATGGCTGATCTTATGGCGGATGATCTGGGCGGCGATGGAATAGTCATCCTCAGCCAGTTCTGTATCCTGATTGGACAGGCGCAGAACCTCGGCCAAAGGCTTCAGCCCTTCCATGACTTGATCGACCGAGATGCCATAGTCGATTAAGCAGGCGATCTCATCGACCCCGATGCGCTTGAGTTCTTCGACCCGGTTCAGGCAATCCTCAATGGTGCCGAACAGACCGGAATCCTCGAAATACCGCAGGAAGGCAAAATCGAGGATGCCTTCCAGTTCCTCATCTGACAGGCTGCCCAGATCCAACTGAAACGGGTTCGACACGCCTTTGGGCTTCTTGAAGGCCGGGAAGGCCCAGGCATATTGCTTGATCAGCCCGGCAGCCGAGCGCAGGTAATCCTTCATCGGCTCTCGCGCGACCTCGCGCACTTCTTCGCGGTCCTGACCCACATAGGTATGCAGCATCAGGGTGACCGTGTGGTCGTCGGGATCATGGCCCGCTTCACGTAGGGCGGTGTGGTAGATGCCAATCTTGTCGGCGACCTCCTGCACGCTCTGGCCCAGCAGGTGGGTCAGAACATTGGCCCCGATGGCCCCGGCCTCGCGCCATGTATCCGGGTTTCCGGCGGTGGTGACCCATACAGGTAATTTCTTTGACACCGGGCGAGGCTGCGTGACGACGCCATGCATATCCCCGGACTTGGTGGGGAATTCCACTGTTTCACCAGCCCAAAGTTGGCGCAAAGTGCTGATCGCCTTAAGCATCGCAGGTTTGTTCTCGGGAGGCGTGTTTTCGGGTCGCAGAATGAAGTCATCTGGCTGCCAGCCCGAGGCGATGGCAAGCCCCGCGCGTCCGTTGGTCAGGTTATCGATGACCGCCCATTCTTCGGCAATACGTGCCGTGTGGTGTAGCGGTGCGACGCAGCTTCCAGCACGTACGCCGATATTTTCGGTCACGGCAGCAACAGCTGCGCCTGTGACCGACGGGTTGGGGTAGGGGCCGCCAAATGCGTGGAAATGACGTTCGGGCGTCCAGACAGCACAGAACCCGTTCTGATCCCCGAATTTTGCGCCCTCTAGCAGCAATTTGTACTTGTCGCGCCCAACACCATCGTCATTGCCCCAGTAGAACAGGCTGAACTCCATCCCTTTGCCGGTGGTAAATTTCCCAGGGGCCGAGTCGCCCGCGACCAGGGCGCGGTTTTCATCATCGCTGAGTACGATCTTGAAGCCGCGTGCGAGGGTCCAGAACAACTCGAGCACCGAAATATCGAATGATAGGCTGGTCACCGCCAGCCAAACCCCGGCCGGATCATGGCTGATGCGATCGTCCATACCGGTGAAGAAGTTCGACACGTTGCGATGTTCGACCATGACACCCTTGGGGCGCCCGGTCGAGCCGGAGGTGTAGATCAAGTAGGCGAGATTTTCCGAGGTCACGCCGCTGTCGACATTACCTGTGGGTGCAGTTTCCAGCCGCGTATCTGTGTCCAGCAGCAGAGCCTGAGCACCGTGATCCGGTAGGGCTGATGCAAGCGCGGATTCCGTCAGAACAACCTTTGCGCCGCTGTCCTCTAGGTAAAGCGCCGTTCGATCTGCAGGGTAAGCCGGGTCCATCGGGACATAAGCCCCGCCCGCCTTCAGAATGCCCAAGGCACCAATCAGCAAAAGCGGAGAGCGTTTGACATGAAGACCCACCAGCGTGTCGGGCCCCACGCCCATCTCACGGAGGACATGCGCCACCTGATTGGCCAGAGCGTTCAGCTCTGAATAAGAAAAGCTGAGGTTCTCAAAGACCAGTGCGGGTGCATCCGGGGTGCGTTTGACCTGGGCTTCGAAATGTTGGTGGACGCAGGTGATCTCGTCATAAGCAACAGATGTATTGTTCCAGTCCTGCAGGATCTGCACGCGTTCCGTTTCGGGCAAAATGGGAAGCTGGGCAATCGGCAGGCTGGAATTAGCCGGATCGGAGAGTGAGACAAACAAGCTCTCCAGTCGGGCGGCAAACAGGTGTAGTGCTGCTTCGGAGATATGTCCGCTATCGGCAAACAAAACAGCCTGTCCACCGGAGATAGCTAGGGTCAGGCTGGTGCCCGGAATGAGCCCAGCGGACGTATCATCAGACAGCCCAGCCAGGGGCGTTTTCAGCAGGACCGCGCCGGGCAAACGTGCAGGAAGATCGCAGGCAAAGGGACCCAGCTCCTGGGCGTTCCCAATGGTTTTCTCAAAGCTCTCTTGCGCTTCTGAAAATGTCTGTTCAGCGGTAAAGCGTACCGGAACCCAGCTGTTGAGATAGGGCGTCATGTTGTTCAGGTGCAGCGCCAGATCGAGGGTGGAGGTATCGGCCAGGCGAGCCATGAGGGCGGCAAGAGTTGCTTGGCCAGTGTTTACTGCAAGGCCCTCTGGAACATGCAACGCCTGAGAACGGGGGGCTCCCGAGGGAGCTGAGGTCTCGATCAGGGGAATTTCCGCGGGCTGCAGCGCCTCAAGACGTGTACGCCATTCCGGTTCGGCAGGCAGCACGTCAGCGGTTGCCTTATTGATCGAGGTTGCTTGCTCTATGGACAGGGTAGGCAGGGCGCTGCCGCCATTCAAAATACCATCGGCTGGGACGGGCGCGCCCAGAGTGTTGCGCAGGTCACTGATCTCAATGGCGCCTTCACGGGTTGCGACGGTCACCGCCTCAGAGGTGCTTGCAAGAATGGTGCCGGGTTCAGCATCCGTCTGTTGATCGCTTACCCTAGCTGACCCGACCAGCCAGATCTGGCCCTCACGTTCAACTTTCGGGCGGCAAAGCGGGTTCCAATAATCTCCGTGATCTAGCGCGCGGACCAGCGCGGCCAGTTCGCTGGCGGGCTTTGCAAAATCCAGCCGCGCTGACGCTTCGGGGCGATCGTTCTTTCCAAAATAGCTGCGCTGCGACAGATCCTGCGGGGCAGGGGGGTGATCCGTTTCCAATGCCCGGATCACATCCGCAAAGCTGTCGATCGCCACACCATAGCACTTGGTGTTCAGGGTCAGTGCAGTCTCAGAGTCGCTGACATCAAACAGCTTTTGGGCAACAATGCCACCCTCATCCACACCGCCCGAGATCATGTGCCAGGTGATGCCGTGCTGTGTTTCGCCATTCAGAATGGCCCAAACTGGCGCATTCAGGCCTGCATACCGCGGTAGCGGGCCGTCATGGAAATTGACAGCACCCTTGGTGGCTTTGTCCAAAAGTGGCTGCGGCAGCAGGTCGAGATTGGCGATGCTGAGCAGCCAGTCAAAAGATGCCTCATCAATCCGGTTCGACAAATCCCGGCCGGGTGCATGAAGGGGCAGGGAATGAGACTGTGCCCAGGTTTCGACATCCGAGTTGCGGGTCGCCACCCCTTGAATACTGTGTCCCGCCTCAAGCAGCATTTCCCCACATTGAATGACAAGGGATTCATGGCCGATAAGAAATGTGCTGAAAGGCATTGTTACTCTCCAATAACAGGCTTGGGCACAGTGTTCTGCTTTCCCTTACGCGATGGTGAGCGAAAGCAGGCGGACAGGTCATGCCAAGCCAGGGTACGCAAAAAATATGGCTGAACACCACTGCGCTTGCGGGTAATTAAGCATCGCAGCCAGTGCAGAAAGCCACCGGTCAAATGTACGCAGGTGGCGCAGGTGGCGTAGAATGCGCCGTGGTTTTTGACGAAATAATGTAGGCGAGAGTCAAACCAGTAGGTAGGCACCCGGTTCCAGTTCTTCATGCCGGTTGAAACGGAGCCGATATGCATGACCTCGCTGGGACGCACGTAATCAGTGCGATGGCCGGCTAGCGCGGCGCGGCGGCACAGGTCGGTTTCCTCAAAATACAGGAAGAACTGCTCGTCAAAGAGGCCAATCTCATCCAGAACGCTTTGCCGCATCATCAGGCTGGCCCCGGCCAGCCAGTCAACCGGACGCGTCTCAGCGGGAATGGGAATGGGAACGATCCGGTTTGCAAAAAGGCGCGTGACAGGGCCGAATTTGATCGCCCCTTCGAATTCACTGGCAACCGAGGGGAAGCGGAAGCTGGTCAGATGCGGATCCCCGTCTTCGCCGTGGATATAGCTGCCGGCAAAGCCTACCTGAGGCGTGGTTTCCAGATGCTCCAGCAGCAGGCATATGGCATCGGGCGCCGGGAAGGCATCTGAATTCAGGATGTAGACGTAATCGGGCCGTGTGCCATCGGACAGGCCTGCCCGGATGCCCACATTATTACCCGCGCCGAAGCCGCCATTGTGCCCCGACTGAACGACGCGCACGTGATTTTCCCGGTCCCAGCCCTGGTCCTGAACATGGGTTGAAATGGCTTCGAAAGATCCATCCTGTGAATCATTGTCCACAACGATGATCTCGCCTGCGATGCCCTCCATCGCCTGCCTTGCAGCCTCGACTGACCGCAGGGTCATTTCGGGTGTCTTGTAGTTCAGAATAACCGTCAGAAGCTTGGGATCAGACATGGTCACTCCGCCGCTTCCTGCAAGGTGGGGCGCGGACGCATGATCTGGCGCTCGGCATTTTCCAGGCAGGTTTTCATCTGCGCCGCCAGCACGCGGACATTGGGTTCCAGCACCATCGAGTCATGATCGCCCGGAACCTCAAGTACTTCGATGTTGGGGGCCCAGGGCGCCCAATCATTATCATGGGTCAAATAATAGCGCTCGTGATGGACCAGCTTGCCCGGTCCCAGCTCCCATTTCCCGACCAGAGGCGGACGGAATAGGGTCAGAGGCCCGTCCCATGGGTGCAAGGGATAGCTGTTGACGCTTTCCATGAAGGCGGCCTCGATCTCGGCGTCGTGGAATTGCTGGCCGGTCTCGGACGTTTCCTCCTTGGGTTGGCGCTTCTGGATTTCCCAGGCGATCCGGTTCTTGGCCCATTGGATTGGATAGCTTGCGCCTTTGCTCCGCATCTCCTGCAACTGAATCTTCAAGCGATCCGCTTTGCTGAGTGGGTGCCGCACCGGCAGCGGTGTATCCAGCATGACAAGCGCCGCTATCTCTTCGCCCGCCTCAGACAGCTGGCGCGCGATTTCATAAGCGGTGATGCCGCCGCCCGAGAAGCCGCCCAGCATGTAAGGGCCGGTGGGCTGCACCTGCCGCATCTCGACGATGTAATCCTTGGCTGCCTCGCACAGATCGCGATGGGGTTCTTCGTCGCCATAAAGGCCGCGCGCCTGCAGGCCATAGAAAGGCCGGTCAGTACCCACTAGATGCGCCAGATGGCGCAGGTTCAACACGTTGCCGAACATGCCCGCCACCAGGAAGAACGGCGTTTTCGGCCCACCCTCGCCGGAATGCATCGGCACCAGATGGGTAAAGCGACGTTCCGGCGTGGCCGATGCTGCCGCTGGCGCGTCATCTTCGCCCCCGTCTTTCGGCACGCCTCTGGCAGCGATCAGGTCGGCGCATTTGCGGATGGTCGGGGCCTCGAACAGGACCGAGATCGGGAAGTCCACATTGTAGGCCTTGCGGATCTGCGCGAACAGGCGCACCGCAATCAGGGAGTGCCCGCCAAGATCGAAGAAACTGTCCTCAACACCGATCTCGTCCACACCCAGAAGTTCCTGCCAGAACCCGGCCAGACGGCGTTCGATGTCATTTTCCGGCGCAACGTAATCCGAGTCCAACTCGGGCCGCTGGAATTTCTGGTCTGTGCTTTCGGTGGATGCTCCGCTATCGGCAGCTTGCGCAATCAGCCCGTCAAGATCCAGCGAGGACAGGATGATCTGAGACTGCCCGCTGGCCAACGCCTTGAAGAACAGGCCCGGCCCCTCCGTCGCCGGAATGCCCTGAGACAGGTTATGGCGCAGCCGTTCTTCGGCCGGGGATAGGGGCGCTGGGGTGTCGACCTCGGAGGTGACGACAGGCGCGCTTTCGGTGAAGGCGAAGTCCACCGCATCTTCCATCCGGCGGATCGAGAAGCCTTCGACCTCGATGCAGATCGTGCCGTCTGGCGCGGCGATGGTAACATCGAAGCTGGCGGTTTCGCCTTCGGCGCGGTTGTCGCCAGCGTTGCGGACCCAACTGACGATCTGCGCGGGCAGCGGCGCAAAGACACGCACCGAGCGATACGAGACCGGCACCCACAGGTGCGAGGCCTGATATCCCGCGATCAGTTCCATCGCCCACCCCGTGGCTAGATCCATCAGGGCAGGATGCAGGTGATAGCCTGCCTCGATATCCGTCTGCAGGCCCTCGGGCAGGGCCAGATGAGCGAGACCTTCATCCTGCCCCAGCGCGGTCGAGGTCAGCACCCGCCAGCGCGGGCCGAAATTCAGATGCGCCTCCTGCAAGGACCGCAAGCGGCCCGCGCCTTCGGCCTGATGGGCCGGGCCACAACGGGCGGCGATGGCCGCCACATCCAGCGGTGCGGGCGCGATCAGTGGAAGTAGCGACAGGCTGGCCTGTGCGTTCAGTTCGAACGCGTCAGCCGATCCGCTCTCAACCGTCAGATCATAGCCGACATCGCTGCGTGGCAAGCGCAGTCGGACCTGCTGATCTTCACTGTCCGACACCGCAAGGGGGCGCAGGAAATACAGGTCGCGGATTTCAAACGGGCCGGTTTCGCCCTGGACCCGCAGCGCCTCGGAGGCCAGTTCCAGATAACCGGTGCCGGGCACCAGAGCGTGACCGGCCTTGGTCCGGTGATCGTTCAGGAACCATCGATCATGGGCGTTGTAGGTCGCGCTGAGCAGGCGGTTTCCGGTGTCATCGAATGTTGCCTGATCCAGCATTGGCACATCTGCCGACGTGACCGGCGCGGGCTCAACGGATCCGGTCCGGGCCTCCATCGCGTCGGCGGCCATGCCAACATCGGCCCAGATGCCCCAATTTACCGACAGAACCTGCGTTTTGCCACCAGCGCGGGCGCGTGCAAAGGCGTTCAAGTAGTCATTGGCGGCAACGTAATCGACCTGACCCACCGGTGCCGTCGCGGTTGAGCTGGACGAGAACAGAACCAGCCAATCCAGCGACCCGTCGGGGAAAATCTGGTCAATGACCTGCGTGCCGTGGATCTTGGGCGTAAAGACATCCTCAATCTCCATCATGGTCTTGGTCATGATCGGAGCATCATCGATCAGGCCTGCCGCATGGAGCAAACCGTTGATCTGGCCGAACTCCTGCGTCGCGCGATCCACGCAACGACGCATCTCTTCAACATTGCTGACATCGACGGATATCGGCAGAATTTTCCCGCCTGCCGCTTCCAGCTTTTCGATGGCACGGATACGGCGGGCGGTCTTGTCCTGAGGCGCTGAATTGTTCAGCACGTTTTCCCATTGGTCCCGCGGCGGTAGTTCACCGCGGGCGAGCAGGACGATATTGGCATTCACCTTCGAAATCAGCGCCTCGGCCAATGTCAGGCCAATGCCGCCAAAACCGCCGGTAATCAGATAAGTGCCGCCGTCACGCAGGGGTAGATCTTCCAGAGAAGGCTTTTCCAGTGCATGCGGGCGGTACCCCTGTTCAAACCGCTTGCCAGCACGGATTGCCGCCGTGAACGAGGTGGGCGGGGCCAGCAGGTCTTCCAGCACCTGATCCATCAGACCTTCGGGCAAGGCAGGGGCCCGGCGCTTGCCAGCGCTTTGCGGCAGATCGATATCCAGCAGCGCGCAGGTCAGGCCGGGGAATTCGCGCGGGATCACGCGGGTTGGGCCGGTGACCGTCGCTTTTTCCGGATAGGGCAAGGCCTCATCCCGAACCTGCAACGCGCCCGAGCTGAGGACATGGAGGTGCAGAGGCATCGGCAGATCTTCATCCCCGATCGCCTGTGCCAGGAAGAACAGGCTGTAAAAACCCTGTTCCAGATTGCGGTGGAAGAAGCTGCCACCGGGCCGGAATGTCTCGGCCTGTGTCAGCAACCAACCGTGCACGATCCGGGTTGGAATGCGTTCCCGCGTAACCAGATCGCGGATCAGCGCATCATAGCTTTCGCGACCGCGTTCCGGGGCAAGTTGGTAGTGATCGTCACCGATAAGGGCAAAGGCATCGCCCGGCGTGACTACAACCACTTGATGCCCGGCTTGCCGCAGGCGCGTGGTCAGGTTGGTGCACAGCCCAGCCTCATCCGCAAAGATCAGCCAGCTTTCCTGTGCCGCATCCGACAGATCGCCGGTAACATCGACATCGCAGGCGGCGTATTTCGGCGTCCAGGCGACGCGATAGCCCCAATCGGCGGTATCTTCGGTGCGCATCAGCCATTGGCTGGCCGTATCCGCCTGCGTCTTGCCCGGTTCGATGAAATAGGGCGAGCGTTGGAACGCATAGGTCGGCAGAGGCACCCGATTGCGGCGCGCCTCACCCCAGATCTGTTCCCAGTCGAACGTGCCGCCCAAAGCCCAGATACGGCCCAGCATGGCCATGAAATAGGCATCGTCAGCCACATCATCATTCGGGTGGCGCAGGCTGCTGATCACCTGATTGGCGTCCACCTTGTCATGTTGCCCGGTCAGCGAAGCCAGCGCTTTGCCCGGACCGACCTCGATGAAAATACGCTCGGGGTTTTCAGACAGCGTGGTGATGCAGTCGGCGAAATGAACCGTGTTGCGCAGATGACTGACCCAGTATTCGGGGTCCGTGGCCTCGGCCTCAGTGATCCAGTCACCGCTGAGGTTCGAGGGGAAGGGAATCTGCGGTGCCTTCAATTCGATCGAGCGCAAATAGTCGCCGAAGTCCAGCAGGATCGGCTCGAGCATCCGGGAATGCGCGGCGATATCGATCGGGATGCGCTGGCAGTCGACACCCTGATTGCGCAGGCGCGCCTCCAGATCGTCCAGCGCGGCCTGAGGTCCGGTTGCAACGCTCAGGCTGGGGGCGTTGACGGCGCCCAGATCAAGGTCATCCCCCAATAGCGGCCGCAAATCGCCGGCGGGCAGAGGGACGCTGAGCATGCCGCCAGCGGGGACCGTATCGAACAGGCGCCCGCGCAGATGCACCAGACCGATGCAATCCTCGAACGACATCACACCAGCCACGCAGGCGGCGGTGTTTTCACCCATCGAGTGGCCAACCAGCGCGGCGGGCTGCACACCCCACTCCATCCAGAGCTGCGCCAATGCATATTCGGTGATCATGATCAGCGGCAGCTGCACCGAGGGGGTATTCAGCCGCTCATCCGCGGCCTCTTCCTGACCCGGTTCGGGCAGCCATATTGCGCGGATATCGTAATCGAGCTTGGCCTGCAGGATATCCAGACCCCGATCCATCCAGTCGGCAAAGACCGGCTCGGTCTCATAGAGGTCGCGCGCCATCCCGGCGTACTGAGCGCCTCCGCCGGGGAACATGAAGACATGCTCGGGCGCGTCCGAGATCACCGTGTGGGTGAACACCCGACGCGGATCATTTTCCTCAAGGATCGTGGCGGCTTCTTCATGGGTTTCAGCGACAATGATACGCCGTTTTTCAAACCCACGCCGCCCGTTTTTCAGCGTCCAAGCGACATCGGCCAAATCCTGATCGGGATTGACCCGCAGATGTTCGGCAAGCGCCGAGCTGTTGGCATCCAGCGCCTTTTTGCCCCGCGCCGAAACCGTGAGGATTTGAAATGGCCAATCTGACGGCTCGGATGCAGCCCGCTCAGGCGCTTCCTCTAGAATGGCGTGAGCATTTGTGCCGCCAACGCCCAGAGAATTCACCCCGGCTCGGCGCGGACCCTTGTGCGAGACCCAGTCGGTCAGAGTGTCATTCACCCGGAACGGGCTGTTCTCGAAATCGATCGCCGGGTTGGGCTTTTCAAACCCGAGGCTTGGCGGGATTTGCTTGTAATGCAAAGCCAGCGAGGTCTTGATCAGACTGGCCACCCCGGCGGCCGTATCCAGATGGCCGATATTGGTTTTGACCGAACCCAGTCGGCAAAAGCCGGTCTCCTGAGTGGTTTCCGAAAACGCCTGCGTCAGAGCGGCCACTTCGATTGGGTCACCCAGATAGGTGCCGGTGCCGTGACATTCGACATAATCCACCGTATCGGCGCTTACATCCGCCATCACGTGGGCCTCGGATATCGCGGCAGCCTGACCATCAACGGACGGCGCCAGATATCCGGCCTTAGCCGCGCCATCATTGTTGATAGCGGTGCCCCGGATCACGCCCCAGATGTGATCGCCGTCTTCGATAGCGTCGGATAGCCGACGCAGGATAACAGCGCCTGCGCCCGAACCAAACACCGTACCTTGCGCGCGATGATCGAAGGCGTGGCAATGGCCGTCTGGCGAGAGAACCTCGCCCTCTTTATAAACATAACCTCTGTTATGAGGGAGTTCGATCGTAACCCCCCCAGCAATCGCCATATCGCACTCACCGGTCAACAAAGCCTGCGTTGCATAATGCGTTGCGACCAGAGAGGTCGAGCATGCCGTCTGCACATTCACACTCGGCCCCTTGAGGTCGAGGATGTGGCTCAGCCGTGTCGACAGGAAATCCTTGTCGTTACCGGTATGGCGCAACAAGAACATGCCCACATCGTCGACCAGATCCCGGTTCGAACAGACATTGAAATAAAAGTAACTACCCATGCCACAGCCTGCGAACACGCCGGTTGGGCCAGGAAAGTTTTCAGGCGGATGGCCGGCATTTTCCAGCGCTTCCCAAGCGACCTCCAGAAACTGACGGTGCTGCGGGTCCATGATGGCGGCTTCTTTCGGCGACAACCCGAAAAACTCAGCGTCGAACTCCTCAAACCTGTCCAACGTTGCGGCAAACGGAACATAGTCCGGCCGCTCGATCAGATGCGGCGTTTCACCATTGGCAAGAAGCTGCTCCCTGCTGATCTCCGAAATGGCTTCCATCCCGTAACGCAGGTTGGACCAATAGGCATCCACCGAAGACGCACCAGGAAAATGCGCAGCCATGCCAACGATTGCGATGTCGCCGTCCCTGGCAGAAATATTCACTGTAGAACCATCCATTAAAGTAACAATTCTATCTTACGGCGATCAAAACCGAATACCAAACAAAACGAACAAGTTAACATAAGTTATGCGAATAGTAGCTCAGGTGATCGACCAAAACGCTAAACAAGTCGAAACGATGCGATTGTGCCAGATCAGGAAACAACGAGTTTTCCATCCTGCCTTAGCATGAGGTGCCCCTAGTTTCCTAGACACCTGCCTGGTTTAGTTTCTGCTGTCTTGATTCGAAGTCAACGGGTGACAGCATGCCGTTGTTCGTGTGCTTGCGTTTAGGGTTGTAGAAGAGCTCAATGTATTCGAACACATCCAGCCTTGCAGCTTCTCTGGTCGGATAGGTGCGACGTCTGAACTAGTAGCGTTACAGAAATGGCGAGGAAAGCCACAGCAGTTACAAGCACAACTAAGGACGGGAGTCCACTCGGTCACCAAACTCATTTATTTCAATGTAATTACCTATTACCTACTCGAACTGTACTGAGAATTCTAAGGCCTAACTATACTCCATTCTCCAAAACGTACCACTCTATCAGAGGTTTTCATAAACTCAGGACCTAATATCTGTAAAAGAAGATAATCTTCCATCACAAGAAATGGTATATTTTCTAACTTCAAGACACTAGCTAGTGAATCTAAGCAAGCACTACCCTCGGAACAATCACGCAGAAAAGCGTCAGGACTTATCCACCAATCCATCTTTTGTGGATCATATGGGTCTAACTCTGTTCCTTCTGGTATGTTAATGACCTCACGTTGAGCAATATGTGCCGACCACTCTCGAATAATTGGATTTCCAACAAATATGACGACCGCATCATCAGGTGAATTGTCGCGCAGCCAAAAAAATGCCGACTGGGCCTCAGGCCATTTATTCATTGCTTCCGTTTGATCCTTATCCATGCCCAAAACTACTCGCAACGGAGAATAAAGCGGAAATTGGATAATCAGGTAGAATGCCACCACCATGGAAATAGAAGCTCCAAAGAAACTCTTTCCATAAAGTGCAACGGATCGGTTCATCAAGGTTTCACTCAAACTGTGGAGAGCGATACCACAGGTAAGGGCAACGCCCGGCGCGACAAGCCAACTTGCTTCGCGAGGAACCAAAACGATGATGAACACAGACCAGATTGGTATCCAAAGAATTCGCCAATCTAAAAGGCAAAGAAGCGCGCCCCAGAAGAATAGAAAACTCCAAACAACGGCCTGCCCATCGCTATTAAAAACTACTGGATTCACCAAAAAATCCGCGAAAGCACGAGCGTA
Organism: Ruegeria sp. AN6; assembly: GCF_056540425.1. NCBI lineage: Bacteria > Pseudomonadati > Pseudomonadota > Alphaproteobacteria > Rhodobacterales > Roseobacteraceae > Ruegeria > Ruegeria sp. AN6. Next base: position 9,104 of record NZ_JBQFWR010000025.1, on the reverse strand, counting down.
TGATCGGCCTGCATTTTCAGAGAATGCGAGAACAAATGTATCCAATGATTCAAGTACATGAATAGCATATGGAAGTACAATTATGATTGAGATCACGGCAGCAATGGACAACAAACGTACCACTAATAGCGGCGTATTTTTGTTAGCGATGCCAAACAAAATGGCCAGGGGGAAGCAAGAGGCAGTCAATGCAAACGCGCTTCCCGGACTTAGGAGAACCCCCAGCCCGACAGAAACTCCTAGCAGCGCAGAATTGATATTAGTTGGAAATTGGAAGATTCGTACTGACGCTAAGAGGAAAAAGGTTGACGCAATCGTGCCAAGAGCCTCTGCAAAACCTTCAGTATCAACTTGTTCATGAAGGGCATTGGGCAACAGGATGTATGCAAAAGTAGCAGTAAACGCTAGATACTTATTTCCAGAAAAAACCCGGGCGCTTAGAAAGTAGAAAATCAACACCGAAGCAGCTGATAAAATGGGCGGAAAAACATTAATGACAATAAATGAATCGATGCCAAGCTCATATATGAATATGGCCATGATGTAGAACCCTAGTGGAGGGTATAGGAACGGAACCCCATCGGTAGAGTAATAAGGAATTTCATCCGGAATAGCATAGTTGTTGAGCCAAATCTGCCTCGAGAACTCCAAGAATAACCCGGCTTTGTCAGAAAATTTCAACGGGTCTATAAACGCCAGATGACCAAAACGAGTTAATAATGTCAGAGAGATAAGTATAATCGCGATAAGCCAAAGAACGCGCTTTGAACCATATCTTTCTGAGCTTCTGTATTCAGGCATTGGCAAACCTTAAAATATAAGAGATTCTAGATTTCTTTGATTATCAATTTATCATTGAAGCGAAACGGATTTCTGCAGGATCGCGTGCGCCATTTTTCGGCCCTCACGGACGGCATAATTTGTTCCTCGATCTTCCGGGTAAATCTGCGCCATTGAACACACATGAAAGCCGGGTAAGGGCCCATCCTTTGCAGGAATCAATTGTGAATAGTATTTTTCAACAACTGGTTGAGACCATCGGGCTCGCCAAACATGAAAATGTCGAATCCAGCTACGATCAAACTCTGGAAACATCCGTTGCAGGTGCGGAATTGAGAACTCTAAAACCTCCTCGTCATCCATCTGATAAAGTGCATCAGTATGCGGAAGATACTTAGAGAGATACACGACATGGTCCCCACCATAACTCTTAGCACTCTCGAAGTTTGTGTGCTCTATCACTCCGACATATGGAAACGTCGTATCATTTACATTTAACCAGTAAGTCGAAGAGAGAGAGCGGTCGAGACGCAAGACGAGGCAGACATTCGCAAGATAATTGATCGAATACAGCTGCTTTAGATAATCATCAGGCGCCCAACTTTTTATCATATCGCCGATCAGAGGGAGAGCCGTTGTGGCAACCACACGCTCACTTGTGACGCTACCCCATGGGCCCGTGCATCGCCAGCGCCCATCATCCGTAGGTTCGATCTTCTCAACAAGGCTTGCCGTTCTAACATCCCCCCCAGCCTGCAATATTCCATCAGCAGTTGCTTCAGCTAAGCGCGCGAAGCTGCCTTTCATATAAGCAAGGCGTTCTTCACCTCCCCTGCCACGGCTGCTACCCCTTAATTTAAGCTTGTTCCAAAACCAGACCGCAGAGACAGTATCCGCATAGGGGCCAAACTTTCCTTTAAGAAGCGGCTGCCAAACCACACGAAACACATTTTCGCCACCCAAACTTTTAAGCCAGTCGGCCGCTGTTTTTCCTTCTAAGTCCATCCAATCATTCACCCTTCTAGCACGCAGGGTTAAGACCCCAAGACGAACCCGGTCCAATAAGGGAAGGGCGGTAAATTTTAGAAGATCCATCGGAGTTGAAAGTTTGAAAATTTTATTGGCAAAAAAAACTCCAGTATTTGTTGGATTGGTTACAACTTCGTGAGACAATCCTAATTCATCTACAAGAGTCATTACCTCTTTATCGTTTGTGAACCAGTGATGATAGAAACGGTCAAGGCGCTCTCCGTCTGTCTCAAACGCCCCAGCCAAACCGCCAACCGACGGTTCGGCCTCTAACAACGTAACATTTTCCCCCTTCCGGGCTAAATCAAATGCACAAGCCAAGCCAGCAAAACCACCTCCTACAATTGTTGTCCTGCTGCACGGCCCCTTAGCGATAGAAGAATTCATTAAAACGTCGCCTTTTCTGAAGAGTTTTTTACACCGGATGCACGCTTCAAAACCCAGTAGCAAAAGCTAATACCACCCCACACAATGGCTGGTACGTAAAGCGTAAGGTGGATGAGAAACGCAAATGCCACCGCCACAACCGCTGAGTTTCCAAGTAACTCCGCGACTTGCATTACAAAGTAATGAAACGTGCCAATGTAGCCGGGAGTTGAAGGCAGCATAGTAGACAAGGTTCCAACAGGCATCGCAAGCCACGCTGCATCTGGAACCACCAAGTCAGGCAACGCACGCGCAATAGCGTAGAAAACACATGCCTCAAAGCCCCACGCCACAAAAGACCATGTGATTAGTAGCGCCATTCGAGCGCGCGTGGCTAGACTGTCGAGAGTTTGAAATACGCGATCAACCTCTAACTGGAGCTTGTCAGAGAACGACGGCATTTTCCAAGACAATGAGCGTAGGACTAAATATATCGGTGGTTCAGCAAGTCGTGGAAAAAAAAGAAACAACGCAATCATCAGCGTGACAAGAACAAATAAGGTAGAACTCCACCCAAACAGCGTGCCCAGCCCCACATCATCAACCCTCAACAGTGCCAAGGCAGACGCAAGTGCCAGCATCAACGATAGCAAATCCATCAATCGTTCAGCTAGAATCGTTGCAAGTATTCGCGCGGTCGGAACACCAAGCCAGCCTGGAAAAGCAACAGCCCGAAGAGCGTCGCCTGCCCGAAAGGGCAACACATTATTGGCAGCGATCGAGATCATGAATGGAACCGCGCACCGACCCCAACTCAGCCGAGGATTATAGGGTGCCAGCATCAGGCGCCAGCGCCAGATACGTGCGGCATAACCAAGAAAAAAAAAACCAACCGCTGCGGCAACCCAACTTACTTCTGCAGTACGGAGCGCCAAAATTAGATCTGCAACAGGAATGGCATTTATAACTAACCAAATGAAGAAAGCGGAAACGATTAGTCCCACCATTAGTTGAGTCAGTTTATATAAATTCATGACCGAACGCTCTCTAGCTCGGTTCTAACCGCGCTTTCGAAACCGATACGTTCTCGAACAATATAGAGTGGACGGCCTTTTGCTTCTTCGTAAATACGCCCGACATATTCGCCTATAATTCCAAGCGAAATTAGTTGCACACCACCCAAGAACAAAACGGCAATCATTAATGCAGTCCAACCTTCCACCCAAATTGATGTCATAAGGCGCAGTATTATAGCATAGACTATTCCAATTAATGCTAGAGCGGCCGCTATAATGCCTAAGTTCGTTGCAATCTGCAAAGGCTTGGATGAAAAGGATAAAATACCATCAGTCGCGAAGCGCAACATCTTGCGCAATGGATACTTTGAAGTGCCTGCGACACGCTTTTTGCGGTCATAAGGCAGCGCTAGCTGTTTATGCCCCACCCAAGCCACGAGTCCGCGAACAAAACGATGCCGTTCTGGCATCGCCCGCAACACGTCAACAACCCGCCTATCCATGAGGCGGAAATCACCGGTATCGAGTGGAATTGGCGTCTCTGACAAACGGTTGAGAAGCCTATAGAACCATCTGGCAGTTGTAATTTTAAACGCACTCTCTCCTTCACGGCTGGCGCGCACTCCGTAAATCACGTCATATCCAGACTCCCAGTAAGTAATCATTTCCGCCAGGACCTTGGGGGGATCTTGTAAGTCTGCATCAATCAGCGCCACAGCATCCCCCGCCGCAGCATCGATCCCGGCTGTAACGGCGATCTGATGTCCAAAATTACGTGCAAAACTAATAATTCTAAGCTGCGGATTACTGTTTGCAGCATCTCGTAGTATCTCGAGCGTAGCATCCTTGCTACCGTCATCAACAAAGAGCAGTTCCACCTGATGGCGAGGCAAACTTTTCACGAATGCCAGAAGTTGCCTGATTGTCTCCTTCAACACTTCTTCTTCGTTATAACAAGGTACAACAATAGAAATGAGTGAAGGATTAGTGCGCGTCGCAGTACTCAAAATAGTTCCCCATATACACCTTTCCCCAACTCCACAGAGGAAACCCGATTGGTTACTATGCTCAAACCCCCTCACCAAAATGAGCAAAAAAATTAGCGAACGTAATAACAGCTATTAGGGTTCTCAGACAGATAGCCCAGCCGTCTCTCATAAAAAAGCCGGACATATTTTTGAAATTTAGAATACGAAACTAACCTCTACTTCACACTGTTGATGACGTCAGCCAAAATCTTTTTATTATTTTTTCTCACATCAAGCTCAGATAACTACATCTTTACAACGCCCTAGGTAGTTTTCACAAAAAAATTAATCTTAGTCTGCTCTCGAGTCTTAAACATGACATTCTGATTGCCCCATGTATCTTCGTTCTTAGTAAAAACCGCTTAGATCTAAACAATAGGCGCTCTGATAGTCAGATTGCTTCCCAAAAGACAACGATGCGCCGGCTGGACAGGCCTTTCCTGAGAATCTCACGCTCGGCACAGAAGTAACCGCAAATACTCACCATATGTAGACTTTGCGAACAGTCCGGCACGCTCTTCCAGCGCCGCATCATTGATCCAGCCGTTAACCCAAGCGATCTCATCAAGGCTCCCCGTCTGCATGCCTTGCCGATCCGTAAGCGTACGCACAAAATTCCCTGCATCCAATAGCGACCCATGCGTGCCAGTATCCAACCAGGCAAAGCCGCGGCCCATGGTCTGAACGTTCAGCAGACCTTCACTCAGATACATCTCGAGCAGGGATGTGATCTCCAACTCGCCACGCTCGGACGGCTGGACCTGACGGGCGCGGGCAGGGGCATCGCCGTCGAGAAAGTATAGCCCAGTCACAGCATAGTTCGAGGGCGGAACTTTCGGCTTTTCGATGATGCCGCGTACCTTCTGATCCTCGAAATCGACCACACCATAGCGCTCGGGATCGGCGACGCGATAGGCGAATACTGTCCCGCCGCTCTCTTGCGCATCCGCAGCACGAAGCAGATCCGGCAGGCCGTGGCCGAAGAAGATATTGTCGCCCAAAATCATCGCTGACGGGGCACCTGCCAGAAAATCCTCGGCCAGTGTATAGGCTTGCGCCAGACCATCGGGCGAGGGCTGGGTGATCCAGGTCAGCGACAGACCATATTGGCTGCCGTCACCCAACAGACGCTGAAACTGATCCTGATCCTGTGGTGTTGTGATGATCGCGATCTCGCGGATCTGCGACAGCATGAGCACGCTCAGCGGGTAGAAGATCATCGGCTTGTCATAGATCGGCAGCAACTGTTTTGAGACCGCCATGGTGATCGGATACAGCCGAGTACCCGAACCGCCAGCCAGAATGATACCTTTGCGTCGCATGATCTATCCTTTCAAGGCAGGGCTATCTGCAACCTTCAACTCGGCCAGCACCTGCGCCAATCCGGCTTTCCAGTCAGGCCGCCCAAGCCCGTAAATGTCATTGAGCCACGAACACTCCAGCCGCGAATTCTGCGGCCTAGGGGCTGGCGTGGGGTAATCCGTTGTCGGAATGTCGATGATCTGAGTTGCTAAGCCCGCCTGCGAGACAATTTCGCGCGCGAAACCGGCCCAACTAACATCAGGTGCGCCGGAATAGTGAAACAGCCCGCCTTCGGCCTGCCCTCCGGTTTTGGCCATGGTCAGCAACGTCTCGGCAATATCAGCCGCTGGGGTCGGCCCGCCGATCTGATCCGCCACGATGGTCAGCGTGTCACGAGTCTCGGCCAGTCTCAGGATGGTTGTGACAAAATTGTGCCCGTGGGCCGAAAACACCCAACTTGTCCGCAGGATCGCATGCCATCCCCCTGCTTGGGCGATTTGGTGCTCTCCCTCCAGTTTGGTTTGGCCATACACACCCAGCGGACCGGTCGGGTCTTGGACAGTCCGAGGCGAGGCCCCTTCCCCGTCAAAAACATAGTCGGTCGAGATATGCAGGAAAGGCAAATCACGCTCTGCCGCAGCACGTGCCATGGCACCCGGCGCATCCCCATTGATCCGCTGGGCCAGCCCGGATTCATCCTCGGCCTTATCGACCGCCGTGTAAGCGGCAGCGTTGATGATTACATCGGCATCCGTGTTTTGGATCGCATCCGTACAGCTCTGTGGGTCAGACAGGTTGGCTTGAGACCGATCCAGCGCTGCGACCGTGACGCCATGCGCCGATGCTCGCCGGCGTAGTTCCGTGGCGACCTGCCCGCTATGTCCGAAGACCAGTGCCTTCATCCAGCCACCCCAAGCCGCTCTCCTACACCGCTGCGGTCCTGCAGAGCAGCCAGCCATGCGCCATTGTCCAGATACCACTGAACCGTTTGCTCCAGCCCGGTTTCAGGTGTGTACGAGGGGCGCCAGTTCAGCTCTTCCCGGATGCGGGTCGGATCGATGGCATAACGACGATCATGGCCCGGGCGGTCGGTGATAAAACTGATCAGATCGGCATAGGGTGCTTTGCCCGGCTTCAACCGATCCAGGGTCGCACAGAGCATTTTGACCAGATCAAGATTGGTCATCTCGTTCTCGCCGCCGATATTGTAGCTGCGTCCTAACTTGCCCTTCTCCAGCACCAGCAGCAGCGCCTCGGCATGGTCTTCGACATGCAACCAGTCGCGGATGTTATCCCCCGCCCCGTAGATCGGGATGGGCTTGCCGGCCAACGCGTTCAGGATCACAACCGGGATCAGCTTTTCCGGAAACTGGTAGGGGCCATAATTGTTCGAACAATTGGTCATCACCACCGGCAGGCCGTAGGTTTCATGCCAAGCCCGGACCAAGTGATCCGACCCCGCCTTCGAGGCCGAATAGGGTGAATTGGGCTGATAGGGGCTATCTTCGGTAAAAAAGCCGGTCTCGCCCAAGGAGCCAAAGACCTCATCGGTCGAGATGTGATGGAAGCGGAAACTCTCAGGCCGGCCAGCATCCATCCAATAGGCGCGCACCGCCTCCAGCAGCACATATGTCCCGGTTACATTGGTATCGATAAAGGCTGCGGGGTCGTCAATCGAACGATCAACATGGCTTTCAGCAGCCAGATGCATGATCGCATCGGGTTGGTGCTTGCGCAGAATGTTGGACATCGCACCAGCATCCCGGATATCCGCCTGCGCAAATTCATACTCAAGCGTATCCGCGACCGAGGCGACATTATCCAGGCAGGCGGCATAGGTGAGAGCGTCGACATTGACGACCGAATGACCCTCGGCAATCGCGTGCCGGATAACAGCCGAGCCGATAAAGCCCGCACCGCCCGTGACCATAATTTTCATCAACCATCCTCAATCGTAAACGGGGTATCTATATCTCGCAAAAATGGGGCTGCTTTATCTTTATCGGACAATTGCGGTTCGGCCATGTTTAATGGCCAATTAATTCCAATATCGGGATCATCCCACCGAATGGCGCCTTCTGTATCCGGTGCGTAGGTGTCAGAACATTTGTAGATGATCTCGGTGTCCGGTTCGAGCGTCATGAAACCGTGAGCAAAGCCAGCTGGGATTAACAACATTCGGCCGTTTTCAAAGCTGAGTTCCTCGCCGACCCACTGGCTATATGTCGGTGAGCTTTTGCGGATATCCACAGCTACATCAAAAAACCGTCCACGCCCGCAGCGCACCAGCTTGGCCTGCGCTCTTGGCGGGGCCTGAAAATGAAGCCCTCGCACTGTGCCGATGGTACTGGACAGCGAGTGGTTATCCTGTACGAAAACCGTCGCAATGCCTTCTGCAGAGAAACTGTTCCGGTTATAGGTTTCTTCAAAAAAACCACGATGATCACCGAAGCGTTTAGGCGTGATCGAGATCACCTCCGGGATTGCAAGAGGTACCAATTCCATAGTTACAAATCTCGTTCCATCATGTGATGCCGCTACCCTCAGATGGTCATGTCATGACTGTTCCTGCAAGTCCAAGCGATTGTCGATAGCACAATCTGTATTATACCGCAAAGACGCCGCAGAGTGGTGAGGAGGCGCAAAGCACGAGCTGCCCGGTCTAACCGATGCCTCAGATCAATGCTTTCGCGCTGTTCGTTGCAGGTCAGAAGTTTCACAACGATGCGCATAATGCAAGCGTTTCAAGCGGCTCTGAAAAGCAATGATTTTGCTTAACTTTTTTAAGCCAGCGTCCAGTAACTAAGGGCACCGTGACAGTAAGCAAGGCGTGCGGATCGACGCCGTTCAGTTTGAGGGTCTCGATCATTGAGGCGAAGATCGCCCAATTTTAGGCACCCGCTTCGTGTCCGGCGAAGAAAGCGTTCTTGCGATTGAATGCAATCGGACGGAGCATTAGCTCAACGCTGTGCTCTCGCTCAATTCTAGGGCAGCCCTCAGTTGAAGCGCTTTATAACACAACCACCTTATCCTGCCACACTCTCTAGGAGGAAACAGGGAGGAATTGGGAAAGCCGCGTTTTTTCAAATTGCCTTCGGAACAGTTTTGATCTTGGGGCAATCTCTAAGCAGGGATAAGGGTTCTGCCTCTCTGCAATCCAGCAAGCGCGGGCGCCGGTAGGCTAGCCCCAACAATCACCACGCGGCGATGTGGGCATGCCGCTGAGCGATGATGAAATCCTGATCAAGCTCCATCTACTTACTGATCCTATCCTTGGAAAAAATCGCGCAGACGAGATGGTTGAACGTGCCCTACACTTTGATCAATTGGGTAGATCAGAGTTTCAGAGGTTGTTGGAACTGTACTGTCATCCGATCTGAGTTCCACTTGGGTTGGTTATTGTCTTTAAAAACAAGGGATCTAGAGTTTTGAGGTCATTTTGTTAGCTTTATGAGGACTATATTGACGACCCACCAACACGGCAATTACTTTTGATAAGTATCCCTTATCATGATTGATTGAAATTTGCCGCGAAGCGGTGCAGAATGTACCCCATGAAGCCCCCTGCGCCCTATCTCCCAGC